>NZ_JABERS010000076.1:0-9613 GCF_013168745.1 Aeromonas sp. TW 6
AGATGCCTCAACAACATCGTTCAGATCGTTTGCAATAGACATAAAAAAATCCGGAACCAGTGATTGGTTCCGGATTGTCCTACAGCAGAAGGATCGGTCAATGGATCCTTAACTGATCAGCATTGCGCCTTCGGGCGGCTTATTTTGTGGGTATGGCGGGCGGGAAACAAAAAAAGACCGGGTACGGGACCCGGTCAAAGAACCCGCGCATTCAGGGAAGAAGTGCGGGCGTTCAGGCTTGGTGGCGGGGCCGGGCATCGGCCCCCGATCCGGTGTCGGGGAGAGTGGCGTCACCCCGGCGTCAATGCGGGCTATTCGCGCTCCAGTGCGTGGATGGGGTCCAGCCTGGCGGCCCGGCGGGCCGGGGCGAAGCCGAATATTACCCCGATCAGGCTGGCGCAAAGGCAGGCCACCCCCATGGCGGCAAGGGAGTAGCTCATCCGGACGCCGCTGCTGAAGTGGTCGAACAGTTGGCCCAGCACCAGGGAGAGGGCGATGCCGAGCACGCCCCCCAGCAGGCAGATCAGCACGGCTTCAATGAGGAACTGCTGCTGGATGTCCCGGGTCCGGGCGCCGACCGCCATCCGCACCCCTATCTCCCGGGTGCGCTCGGTGACCGAGACCAGCATGATGTTCATCACCCCTATGCCCCCGACGATCAGGGAAATGAGGGCGATGAGAGCGATCAGCGTGGTCAGGGTGGCGCTGGTCTGGCTGATGGTCTGGCGGATGCTGTCGGTGTTGAGCAGGAAGAAGTCCTGGCTGCCGTGGCGCAGGGTGAGCAGGCGGCTGATGCCGTCCTGGGCGGCGTCCAGGCTCACCTCGTCCCGCACCCGCACGCTGATGCTGCGCAGATGGCTCTGCCCCAGCAGGCGGCTCATGGCGGTGGTATGAGGGATCCAGACGTTGAGGGTCTCGTCGCTGCCAAAGCCGCTCTGGTTCTTGATGGCGACTCCGATCACCCGGCAGGGCAGATCCCCCAGCAGGATCACCTGGCCCAGGGGGGACTGGGTCGGGGCGAACAGCTTGTCCCGGGTGTGCTCGTCGATCACCACCTCCTGGGCCAGGCTCTCCTCGCTCTGGCGATCAAAGCCCATGCCCTGGGCCAGGCGATAGCCCCTGACCTGGAAGAACTGGGCGCCGACGCCGTTGATGGTGCCGGAGACGGCGGTGCTGCCAAGGCGCAGGGTGGCGCTGGTGCTGAGGCTGGGGGTGACGCTGTGCACGTAGTCCAGCCGGGCGATGGCCTCGGCGTCCCCGATCCGCAACGTCTGTATGGTAGCGGAGCGCATGTCCCCGAAGCCGCGGCCGGGGAACACCTCCAGGGTGCTGGTGCCCATGGCGTTGATGTTCTCCAGCACTCGCTCCCGGGAGCCCTGCCCGAGGGCCACCACAGTCACCACGGAGGCGATACCTATGATGATGCCGAGCATGGTGAGAAAGGTGCGCAGACGCTGGGCAACCATGGCCTTGAGGGCCATCTGCAGGGCATTCCCGAGCCCCGCCATCAGCGGGGTCTTCCCCCTGGCGGACGTCTTGGTGGCGGCCTGGGTCGCCTGGGGAAGGGCCTGTGGCTCGCGCGTGCGGCGATCGGCGATCACCCGGCCATCTTTCAGTTCGATGATCCGCTCGGCGTGGCGGGCGATGTCCATGTCGTGGGTGACGATCACCAGGGTGTGGCCCTGGCGATGCAGAGCTTGAAGGCTCGCCATCACCTCGGCGCCGCTCTGGCTGTCGAGGGCCCCGGTCGGCTCGTCGGCCAGGATCACCTCGCCGCCGTTGATGAGGGCCCGGGCGATGCTGACCCGCTGCTGCTGGCCGCCGGAGAGCTGGCTTGGCTTGTGTTCGAGCCGGCTGGCGAGGCCGAAGCGGGTCAGCAGGGCCTCGGCCCGCTGGCGTCGCTCGGCCGGATCCAGACCGGCGTAGAGGGCGGGCACTTCCACATTGGTGCGGGCATCGAGATCCGCCAGCAGGTGATAACGCTGGAAAATGAAGCCGAAGTGCTCCCGGCGCAGGGCGGCGAGCTCGTCCCGGCTGAGGGTGGCAGTATCGCGCCCGGCCACCAGATAGGCCCCCTCGCTCGGCTGATCCAGGCAGCCCAGCAGGTTCATCAGGGTGGATTTGCCGGAGCCCGAAGCGCCGACGATGGCCACCATCTCTCCACGGGCGATCGCCAGATCGATGCCATCGAGCACGGTGACGGTGCGCTCACCCTCTCCGAAGTGGCGGTGGATGCCGCGCAGTTGCAACAAGGCGCCCATGGTCACATCCCCATGGGGGGCGGCATGCCCCCGGCGGCGTTGCTCTGGCCTGCGTTCACTTCGCTGACGATGACCCGCTCACCGGTGCTCAGGCCCGACAGGATCTGGGCATCCACCTTGTTGTTCAGGCCGACCTTGACCCGGCGCAGGCTGATCCGGCCTCCGTCGTCGATCACCCTGACCTGATCCCCCTGCAGGGCGATGGCCGGGATCACCAGCGCATCTTTGAGCCGGGCGACCACCAGATAGACCTGGGCCGTCATGCTGATCCTGAGCTGACCATCCTGGTTGGGCACCTCGAACAGGCCGTGATAATAGATGGCGCTGCTGTCGCTGCTGCTGGTGGTGTCGTCGTCATTGATGGTGTCGGGGGCGGGCTCGATGGCCCGCAGGGATCCCTCGAAGCGGCGCTGGCTGTTGCCAAGAATGGTGAAATAGACCGGCATGCCGACCCGGACGTTGATGACGTCGGCCTCGGAGATCCTGGCCTCCACCGTCATGGTGTCGAGCTGGGCAATCTTGAGCAGGGTAGGGGTGCTCTGGCTGGCGTTGAGGGTCTGCCCCTCCTCCACCGGCATGGCCACCACGGTACCGGAGAGGGGGGCCAGGATCCGGGTATACCCCAGGTTGACCCGGGCTGTGTCCACCGCGATCTCGGCCTGCACCCGCTGGGCGTTGAGGGCCCGGATATCGGCCAGGGTCTCGTCCAGGGTCGCCTTGGCGCTGTCATGGTCGGCCGTGCTGCCAAGACCTCTTGCGACGATCTGCCGCTGGCGCTGGTATGCGAGGCGAGCATTGCGAAGGGTGGCCTCTTTGGAATCCAGCTGGGCCTGGAGGTTGTCGCGCTGGGCCAGGGCATCCTTGAGGGCGTTCTGCTGGGGCAGATCGTCGATCTCGACCAGCAGCTCCCCCTGTTTGACCTCCTGCCCCAGAGTCACGTGCAGTTTCTTGATCTGGCCCGACACCTGGGCGCCCACGCTCACCTGCTTGCGCGCCTTCAGGGTGCCGTCCGCCATGATGAGCTGCTCCAGATCCCGGGTCTCGGCACTGGCGGTGATGTAGTCGCTGGCGGGTGCCTTGGCCTGGGGGCGCCAGGCCAGCAACAGGGCGAGGGCGCACAGGGGCAGCAGCCAGAAGAGACGAGGGGAGAACGTGGGCATGACAACCTGTATCCTGAATGACGATCACGGCGGCACTCTACCCCAGAGCCGGGTTAAGGCTCTTTGCGCCAAGCGTAAGGGTTTCGTAAAAATGGCTGCCAAGTGCGTGGCAAGCGGCGAAAATGGCCGCCGACAAGGGAGACCGCATATGAAGATCCTGCTGGTGGATGACGATGCCGAACTGGGCGCCATGTTGAGTGAATACCTGGGGGGAGAGGGGTTTGATACCACCCAGGTGCTGACCGGAGGGGAAGGTGTTCACCATGCCCTCTCCGGCCGTTACAGCGCCCTGCTGCTGGATGTGATGCTGCCCGACTTGAGCGGCACCGAGGTGCTGCGCCAGGTGCGCCAGCGCAGCCGCCTGCCGATCATCATGCTGACCGCCAAGGGGGACAACGTGGATCGAGTGGTGGGACTGGAGATGGGGGCCGATGACTATGTGCCCAAACCCTGCTACCCCAGGGAGCTGGTGGCCCGGCTGCGGGCCGTTCTGCGGCGGGTCAACGAGGGGGGGAGCGCAACCCCCTCGCCGGATGCCCTCATCCTGGGGGATCTGACGGTCACCCCGGCCAACCGGGTCTGTCTCTGGCAGGGGGAGCCGCTGGAGCTGACCGCCACCGAGTTCAACATGCTGGTGTTGCTGGTGCGAGCACCGGAGCAGGTGGTCACCAAGGACACCCTCTCCCTGCAAGGGGTAGGGCGCCCGCGGGAGGCCTATGATCGCAGCGTCGATGTGCACATCTGCAACCTGAGGCAGAAACTGCAGCAGAAGGCGGGGGAGGCCGTCACCATAGAGACGGTGCGCAGCATAGGGTACAAGATACGGTGATCCTCAAGGGACGTTTGTTCTGGAAGATTCTGCTGGGGTTCTGGCTGGCCATCGTGCTGGTCAGCCAACTGCTCTGGCTCGGTTTTCGTGCCGAGCGTGCTTCCCCGGAAGAGCACCAGGCCCAGCAGTTGGCGAGCCAGCATCTGGAGATGGCGGCAGCTGTGCTGGCAAAGGGGGGGATCGAGGCTGCGACGGCATTGAGTCAGGCCATGTCGCCGCCGTTGCTGCAGATAACACTCCTCGATGTCTCCGATGCGCCTCCCCGGCCAGCGCCCCGGGCATCCAGGCTGCCAGCCTCCGGGGAACCTGGCCCGGGCACCGTGCTGACACGCACAGTGATTGCCAGCGACGGGCAGACCTATCTGCTGCAGACCAGAGCGGACCCGCGTATCCTCCCCGGCGGGCCGGCCCTCGGCCCCCTCTCCTGGCTCAACATTCCCCCGCCCATGCTCTGGATTGGCGGCCTGGGGGGACTCTTGTTCAGCATTCTGTTCGCCTGGCACCTGACCCGGCCCATGAACGCCTTGCGGCGCAGCTTCGATCGGGTAGCCAGGGGGGATCTGGGGGTGCGGCTGTGGCCCGCCCTGCGCTGGCGTCGGGACGAGCTGACGGAGGTGGCGCAGGAGTTCGATCTCATGGTGGAGCGGCTGCAGCAGCTGGTCGAGGGGCGTGAGCAGCTGCTCCACGACGTCTCCCACGAGCTGCGATCCCCCCTGGCCCGCATCCAGATGGCCATTGGCCTGGCGGAGCAGCGCCCGGAGAAGGCAAGCGACGCCCTGGCGCGGATCCGGCTCGAGACGGAGCGGATGGACAGGATGATAGGGGAGCTGCTGACCCTCTCCCGTGCCGAGCAGGGCCACGGGCTTGAGCAGAGCCACTACGACCTGCTGGCGCTGGTGGAGACGGTTGTCCAGGATGCCAGGTTCGAAGCCCAGCAATCCGGGGTCGAGATAGGGCTCGAGGCGGCGCTGGGGGAGGGTTGCCTCCTGCTGGGGCATGCGGAGCTGGTGCGCCGCGCCGTGGAGAACGTGGTGCGCAATGCCCTGCGCTTCTCGCAGTCGGGCCAGACGGTGAGTGTTCGCTTGCTGCGCCTGGGTCAGGAGGTGCAGCTCTCCATCGCCGATCGGGGGCCCGGGGTGGAGGAGGGGAAGCTGGCGGGGATCTTCGATCCCTTCGTGCGCATCGGCTCACCCCGCATGGGCAAGGGCTACGGGCTCGGGCTCGCCATCGCCCGCAAGGCGGTGATTCTACAGGGCGGTACCATCCAGGCGCGCAATCGCGCACAGGGGGGGCTGAGAGTGACCATGACGCTGCCCCTGCATGACCCGTCCTGAGGTACGCGGCTCAGACCCGAGTGGGGTAAACACTCCGGTAATGAAAGAGGGGGCCAAGGCCCCCTGCTCGTATCTGTTCCACCGTGCGATTCAGCGCAGCGCCGCTGGCGGCGGCACCTCGGTGTAGCGCCCGTCTATTTCTCGCAGGTAGTAGTGACCCTCCCTGACGTAATAGCGGCGGCCATCCAGATCCAGGGGGATGAGCCCTGTCTCTGCCACCACCAGGACCTGAGGAGGCGGGGAGACCACCACATAGTGGTTCTCCTGCCGACGGTAGAAGATGCCGTCGAGCACATAGTAGGTGAGCCCGGCCAGCAGCAGGGTTTCCACCCCTCCCGGCAGCCTGTCGACGCGGTGGCCGAAGCCGGGGCCAGCCCCATGGCCGTACTGCGGGGCAGGGCTCTCCCATCCGCCCGGTCTGCCCATGTTGCCCGGGCCCGCCATGGCGGGCAGGGCGATGGCCATGGCAAGCAGCCAGAGTGAAGGGCGGTGCAGACTCATCTCACTGCCCCTTGAGCGGCGCACCGGCGGGCTGGGGTTTGAGTGGCTGGGGCGGCAGTTCGCGCACGCTGACCGTGACCTCGTAGCGGGTATCCGGCTTGGCGGCATCAATGTTTTTGGACAGCGCCTGGACCAGGGCCTGGGGATCCGCACCCTGCTTGCTGGCGTGATAGAGCACGGAGGGGGGCGGTGTCATGGGGCCTCCCTGGCGGGCGCCTATCGGGGGCGGCATCTCGCCGGCATGAAGGAGCGTGGTGCCCAGCAGCAGGGCAAGGGCGACAGGATAGCGTGACATGATGATGACTCCATTGATGGGAACGCCCCCATCAAACGCGACGCGTGCGCCCGGCTCAACCACCTTTACACCCTCTTTTCGCCCTCTTTACAGTTGTGACAACGGGCGCCGTGGCGCCCGTTGTGTGTCGTGAACCGCTCGCCGGATCAAAACTCGTTGGAGAGCGCCTTGTAACCCCTGACCAGGTCGATGTTGGTGTGAGCCACATCCTCGGAGAACTCGGTGGCGTCCACGGTGACGCGCGGGATCTGCGCCAGATCGCTCTGCTGGTTGATGCGGGTGGTGGAGGGGACATAGAAGCCGGGGGGAATATCGCAGCCATCGACCACGGAGTTGTGGCGCACCACGGACCCTTCGCCGATGTGGCAGTTGAACAGCACGCTGTTGAAGCCGATGAAGACCCGGTTACCCACTTCGCAGGGGCCGTGGACGATGCTGCGGTGGGCGATGGAGCTGAACTCGCCGATGGTGACGGCAGCGCCGGATTTGGAGTGGATGACGACGCCATCCTGAATGTTGGAGTTGGCGCCGATGACGATGGGTTCCATGTCACCGCTCTCGTCCACTTCGTCTGCGCGGATCACGGCATAGGGGCCGACAAACACGTTCTCCTTGATGATCACCTTGCCACAGATGATGGCGGTCTTGTCGATATAGGCGGATTCGTCGATAACGGGCAGGTGACCTGAGGGATTCTTGCGGATCATGTTACGTCCTGTTGCTGATGAAATCGGGGAAACGTGGCGCGTCATGAAGGCCCGCCGGAGAGCCAGCTTACGCCTCTGATCCGGCAGGGGAAACCTTTTACTGGTCTGACCCACAGTGAGTAAGGCCATTTCGAGCGATTGTTCTTTGACTCCCTGTTATGGGAGCATGAGGGCGTAAAATGGGGCGCCACCGGGTGCAAAGAGATGAGGGGGAACGAGGGATGAAGCAGGTCATGGTATGGCTGGTGGGGTCGCTGTTGTGGATCTCCGCCGCCCAGGGCAAAGGCTATGCGGGGGAGTTTGACTATTACGCCATGGCTCTCTCCTGGTCGCCCGAGCATTGCGCCATCAAGCCAGGGGATCGGGAGCAGTGCGCCCGCAAGCTGGGGTTCGTGCTGCATGGGCTCTGGCCCCAGTATCAGCGCGGCTACCCCGCCAGCTGCACCCGCGAGCGGCTGGATGCGGACATGGAGCAGCAGTTTGCCGGGCTCTACCCCAGCCGCTTCCTCTATCGTCATGAATGGGAGAAGCACGGCACCTGTTCCGGGCTGAGCCAGGAGGCATTTCACCAATTGGCCAGCGATCTGCGCCAGAAGGTGAAGATCCCGGCCGCCTATCAATCGCCGGAAGAGCCGCTGAGAAAAAACAGCTTCCAGCTCAAGGCCGATCTGGCGAGCGCCAACGAGTGGCTGGCCCCCGATAACATCACGGTGGCCTGCGCTGATGGGGGCCGCTTCCTGCGGGAGATCTACATCTGCATCAACAAGCAGGGAACGGATGCCGTCCCCTGCTCCGACGAGATGCAGAAGCGGGAGCGACGCTCCTGTGGTCAGCCGGACTTCCTGCTGCGCAGCGTGCGCTGACACCTCACGTTCGGGCCCTTCGCGGGCCCGATGTGCAATGAACCTCAAGGGGCCTGATGGATGAAAGCCAAGACAGGATGTCTGGCCGGGAACTGGACAGGCGATATCGCCAGACGACGTGTCAGCACGTCAGGTGCGCTCTGCCGACTCAACCCGCCTCTGGCGCACAATCAGACTGACCATCAGAAACAGGAAACTGTCATATGACGCTCTTTGCCGAACTGGGGATGCGCTATCCCATCATTCAGGCCCCCATGGCGGGCGTGCAGGACAGCGCCCTGGCGATGGCGGCGACCAGTGCGGGGGCACTGGGCTCCCTGCCTGCCGCCATGCTGAGTGGTGCCGAGCTGCGCCAGGAGCTGAGCCGCCTCGCCGCCAGCGGGCCGGGCCCATACAACATCAACTTCTTTTGCCATCGGCAGCACGAGCCGGAACCGGCTGCGGAGCAGCGCTGGCGCCAGGTACTGTCACCCTATTACACCGAGTTCGGGGTGGATGCCGCTGCACCGTCGCGTGCTCCCGCTCGGGCCCCCTTCAATGACGAGCATGCGGCCCTGCTTGCAGAGTTCAAACCTGCCGTGGTCAGCTTCCACTTCGGCTTGCCCGAGCCTGAATTGCTTGCCCAGGTAAAAGCCACAGGCGCAAAAGTGTTTGCCAGCGCCACCACGGTGGCAGAAGCACAGTGGCTTGCTGACCACGGAGCCGATGCCGTCATCGCCCAGGGGCTGGAGGCGGGTGGCCATCGCGGCCACTTCCTGAGTGAGGATCTCAGCTTGCAGCAGGGCTCCTTTACCCTTCTGCCACAGGTAGTGGCGGCAGTGGATCTGCCTGTCATCGCTGCAGGAGGTATCGTGGATGGAAAGGGCATCAGAGCCGCCCTTGCTATGGGGGCGAGCGCAGTCCAGATGGGAACGGCGTTCCTCTGTTGCCACGAGGCGACGACCTCGTCCCTGCACCGTGCGGCGCTGCAGGGGAGGCATGGCCAACACACCGCACTGACCAATCTGTTCAGCGGCCGTCCGGCGCGAGGGATAGTCAACCGCTTGATGCGGGAACTCGGCCCCCTTTCGGTGCTGCCGCCAGACTTCCCGTATGCCAGCGGCGCATTGGCTCCGTTGCGTGCCGCAGCCGAAAAGGCGGGAGACCGCGGTTTCTCGCCACTCTGGGCCGGGCAGAATATATCGGGTTGCCGCTCCATGGCGGCAGCCGAGCTGATCGCTGCCTGGGTTGCTGAGGCAGGACTGGTCTGAGCATCACTTTGCGATTCTCTTCCTTTATATATGGATTGATATGGTCAGCAACCCTTCGAACAGGAGACGGGCAGAGGGGAACGGGAGGTAATAGGGTGTATAATGAGCCCTTTTCGGGCTTGTCCTGTGGGTAAGTCTGTATAAAAACTGTGTTTTGATATGAATAACTAAGAATTAGCATTTTTTTGCAATTTTATTGCGATGAAGGCTTGCCAATGTGATCTATGTCTCTATAATGCGCCTCCATCGACAGGGCAAGCGGCAACGCAAACAGCCTCGTCGATAACCTCGAAAAGCCTTTGAAAATAAGGCTTGACTCGAGAAGGCGGTTGAGTAGAATGCCACTCCCGCAGCAGCCAAAAGCTGCGTCGCTCTTTAACAATTTGAATCAAGCAATCTGTGTGGGCACTCAC
>NZ_JABERS010000077.1:0-8358 GCF_013168745.1 Aeromonas sp. TW 6
TGGTGCGGTCCGGCAAGGCGCTATCCAGGGATAACCGGGCAAACAGACGCATGGAGGCGATTTCGTACAGAGCATCTTCCATCGCGCCATCGCTCAGGTTGTACCAATGCTGCATGCAGTGAATGCGGAGCATGGTTTCCAGCGGATAAGGTCGCCGGCCATTACCAGCCTTGGGATAAAACGGCTCGATGACTTCCACCATGTTTTGCCATGCGGCGTTTTTCAAGATAGTTGTCGCGCAAAGCTGTTTTAAGCAGCCTCTTTTTGCTCCGGCTCGGGTTTCTCGGGCCGCTCCGGATTTAGCATCACGGCACCGATAGGTGTCCAGTCTCGCGTCTTGCCACTCCACCTCGCTGGGTGTTGTGCTCGGGCGGCCTGGTACACAGCATCCCGTTTCGCCAGCAGGGCTTTATCGTCACCCCGATGCCGCTCGTTGGGTGTGACGAAGCGGATACGGCTATGCCGGTGCTCTTCGTTATACCAGGCCATAAAGTCGCGCACCCACTCCCTGGCCGCTTCCAGACTGGCAAAGCCGTCTGATGGCCACTGCGGACAGTACTTCAGCGTCCTGAACAATGACTCCGAGTACGGATTATCGTTGCTGACCCGAGGCCGTCCCCGCGAGGGCGTGACACCCAGGTCATGCATCTTGGTCAGCAGCGTGACTGACTTCATTGGCGCGCCGTTGTCCGAGTGCAAGACCAGCGGCTGCTTCCAGCACTGCTCGCGGATGATGCTCCGTTGCAGCAACGCCGCCGCCCGTTCACCGCACTCTTGCTCATGCACTTCCCAGCCCACCCCTTTGCGGCTGTAGATGTCCTCTATCAGATAGAGGTAGTAATACTGGCCGCGCACGAGTGACGGCAAGTAGGTGATATCCCAGGACCACACTTGATTGGGCCCAGTCGCGGTATGGCTGGTTGGTACCGGCACATGACGCGGTGGCTGGCTACGGCCACGCCTGTGCTGCTGGTCAGCCGCCCGCAAGATGCGATAGAAGCTCGACTCACTGGCCAAGTAGCGCCCCTGGTCGGCCAGCCGTGGCACAATTTGACTCGGCGGCAACGAGGCGAACTCCTGGCTATTGCAGACGTCCAGCACGGCCTGCCGCTCCTCTGGGCTCAATGCATGAGCAGGTATGGAACGAACCGCATCCGGTCGCCTATCGGCACTCAGCTCAGGCCCGGCCAACCAGCGCTGGAGCGTGCGCAGACTCAGCCCCAACACCTCGGCCGCAGGATGCTTGCGGGCGCCAGCTTCAAGCGCTTCGCGCCACCATGCAACGTATTGCTGCCGCTCTGGCAACGAGGTCAGTTGTCCTCGTCGACGTTGCTCCAGTAGGCATCGAGCTTTTTTTGCAATATCAGCAGAGCTGCCGCCTCGGCCAGGGCCTTGTCTTTGCGCCGCAGCTCTTGCTCCAGTTGCCGGATACGCTTCTTGTCCGCTTTGGCCTGTGCCTTCTCCGCCTGTTGTAAGGTACGAGCGGATTGCTGGCCCAGAATACAGGCTTGGCGCCATTGCTGGACTTGCTCGGGATAGAGACCCTTACGGCGGCAGTACTCACTGAGTTCAATCTCGGAAAGCGCAGCGGTTTCCAGCACGACGGCGAACTTGGCCTCGGCGGGCCATTCATCGGTCAGTTTGTTGTCCCCGGGCACAGGAGACCCTCCGTCTTTGGCGTGTTTGCGCCAATTATACAGAGTGACCTCGCTGATGTTTTCCTGCCGAGCCAACTCGGCCACCGACATATTGATGGGCGGCAGCAGCTTCTTGAGCAAAGCAGCCTTGCGCTCACTTGAATAACGAGCCATTCGACACTCTTTATCCGCCCCCGGTCTTCACATTTAGATTATTCAGATTAGGCGACAACTATTCTGACACCGGGGGCATGGCAGAATCTGCTCCATGCGGGACAAGAAAATCTCTTTTCTGGTCTGACGGCGCTTACTGCTGAATTCACTGTCGGCGAAGGTGAGCTGATGACTCATGATGAACCCTTTTTCATGGCTCCAGATGACAAACATGATCTCATATCAGGGACTTGTTCGCACCTTCCCTAAAGCAACACTTACCTATACGGTTGTAAACAGGCTTTCTATTGTTACTGTTGATGCAGAAGTTTATCAAATGTAATAATTATATTGATTTTTATAGTCGTATAATCCAGATGGGTTGTAGTAACTACAATATGGTTGGGAAAATTAATTAATACATGTATGAATTTATAATCAAAAACAGATCTGCTTTATATTCTATCTGCTCATTATTTCTAAAGTTGATGAGCGGTCCATTAGCTGTTCTTCTGGTTACAACTAAACTAACCCCCGAAGTTCAGGGGCTTTATTATACCTTCATTTCAATATCGACTATTCAATGGATATTTGAAATAGGCTTTTCAACTGCCATTGTGCAGCACTTATCTGCTACAAAGATAAAAAGTCACTTTAATAGTTATGTTAAAGTTGCGGTGTATTTTTTTACTGTGATGTCACTATTAGTTTTTTTAAGTTCACAGTTATATGCCCAATGGGTTTTTGCAGATACTCATAAATCAATATGGCTAACACCATGGTTATTATATTCCCTACTTTTTTGTTTCAACATACTAAATAATATTGTTCCACTTGTTGAAGAAGGTAGAATCAATGCTGAAAAAGTATACTTATCAAAGCTAATTAGTGGAGTAGCATATTCAGTTGGCTTGATCATATCATTGTGGCTAGGGGCTGGTTTATACTCATTATTTATTTCACAGTTGTCTATGTGTTTAGCAAATGTACTCTTGTTCAAGGGCAACTATTCCATCATATATTATGAGTATAAAGGCAGTTCAGCAAAAAGATCCCTCGCTGTAGCCAAGAGCATGCTGTCATTTCAGTATAAGTTATCCTTGGTTTGGATTGTTGGATACTTCTATTGGAACATATATTCTGTTTATTTTTATAAATATGTCGATGCTGTATTTGCTGGTCAGTATGGAGCAACAAATTCAATCATTAATGCTCTTGCTATCGCGATGACAGCATGGGTTCAGACAAAGAGAGCTCATTTAGGAAACTTGGTTGCGGGAAATAAAGTTTCAGAGACTGTGCCAATATTAAAGCAAGCATTATATTTTGGTTTATTTGGGTACATTATTATTACATCCATGTTTATTTTATTTCTTAAACTAGATATTCTTAATTTACAGCACAGATTTCTTGTGACTGGATTGGTATTGCAGCTCGCAATAATGAGGCTTGCTATTTTGGTGCATGAAATAGTTTTCATGTATTTTAGGACATTCAAAGATGAGCCATTTTATCGCCTATCAATTCTAAACTATATAGTCACTCCTTTGGTCGTTATCTTTGCTCACAGGTATGGCACTATTGAATATTGCTTTATAGCTGCGATAGCAATACAGTATCTATTAATTGTGCCTATTTATATCAAGTCAAAAAAAATAATTATGGAGCGAATTTAAATGATCAGCGTTATCATGCCAATTTATAACGGTGAACTATATCTAAGAGAGGCGATTGAAAGTATTTTAAAACAAACATATACCAACTTTGAGTTAATTTGTATTGATGATGGCTCTACAGACAATACGCTGAGCATTTTAAAAGATTATGCGGCGAAGGACCATCGAATGGTCATTGTTAGCAGAGAAAACAGAGGTTTGATTTCAACGTTAAATGAAGGTCTTTCTCTGGCTAAGTATGATTATATAGCAAGAATGGATGCTGATGACATTTCTATGCCTAGTAGGCTGGAGAAACAAATAAATTATCTACATTCACATAAGAATGTTGGAGTGATTGGTTGTTCATATACATCTGTTGATCAAGATAGAAATATTATTGGTCTGAGACGGTTGTGGAATATTAACTATATTCTCAAAGCTACATGTATATTTGGGGCACCCTTTGCGCATCCTAGTGTTATGTTTAATAAATCTATTTTGGGGGCAGAGTTATATTACTCGACTGAATATAAACATGCTGAAGATTACGAGTTATGGACAAGGCTTCAAAAAATAACAAGATTTGCAGCTTTAAGCGAGCCGTTATTAGAATATAGGGTCTTAAAAACAAGTGTTTCACGTCAAAATTATATAGAGCAAAAGGAAACAATGCTTCGTGCTGCATGTAATAACCTTCTAGCTCATCAACCAAGAGATAAAAAATCTATATTAAGGTTTTATATAGACGGGGAATTAAATATAGCGTTTATTCGATTTATGTTTATGCAAAGTCACCTTGAAAATATAGCAGTTCAGCTTTGTTATTTGTTTGTGAGATTTATTAAATGGAAAGCATAATTCTATTCTCGATGCTTCTTTCGACGAAATACATGCTTCCTTCAGTTCTTGGGATTAGTAAGTATCTATTGTTGATTGCAATGATATTGAACGTCATAGGCGTTTTATGGAATAGTTTTTCTCATCAATGGATGACAAAAAGTAAGCTAATTGTAATTGCATTATCATTCGTCACAATGCTTCTCATCAATGTTGCAAAATTAAATTCTGATTTGTTTTCTGTTGATGACTTATATCCGACCGATATTTTTATATTTAGTGCTATATTGGTGGTTATATCTACAAAATATAAATTGCTAATAAATGCAGTTATAAAATATTTAAACTTGAATGCTTTGGTAATATCGTTTGGTATTGTTCTGTTTCTTTTAGACACATTCAAGTTGATTAGCCCTATTGGATTAGTTAGTGCGCCAGATCATGCGAATTTGGATGGTTATCAAAATTTATATTATCTAGCATATTACCCTTCTTGGATATCATTCGATATATCTGGCATCGTTATACATCGCTTTGCTTCTGTTTTTTGGGAGCCAGGGACTTTGGGATTGTATTTAATAGCATTTATTCTAATCGAGGCGTTGTTTTTTGTTTATAAACATGAACTTTTTAATCGGAGGCGTGGGGCAGTATTTTTAATTTCAGGTATACTATCGCTATCATTGCTATTTTACTTGTTGATATTCCCTGTTGTCTTATTTATCCTATTTTATAATAAGAAATGGGTGGCTCTTTCAATAATTATAACGTTCATCGCACTAGCACTCATCTATTTTTATGACCAGTTGTATAATTTGATTTTTTATCGGCTGGAGTTTGATTCTGAACGAGGTTTTGTAGGAAATAATAGGTCTAGTGCATTTGATATTATGCTTAATTCTATGACAAATACGGACTGGATTACTGTTTTGGTTGGCTATGGGCCTAAAGCTATTTTCCTTGGTGATTCGACCTCCTTTCCGATAAAAATATATCAGCGTGGATTATTAGGGGCTGGAGGATTAGTATTATTAATTATTTATTCAACACTTGTTTTCCCTAGATATAAAATAGCAAAATTATTCGCTTTTATTCTGATGTTTGGCCTGTTTTTTTTAACTCAAATTGAGGGGGCAATAATAAGTTTGTATTTTATAATTTTGATGCTGGCCTCCGATACTGAATTTTATAAATTTTATAAGCCCCTGAATAAGGTTAGATGATGATATCCATTGTTATATCTACTATATCTGCGCGTATAGAAAAATTAATTATTCCGCAAGCATCGAATATTGAGTATGTCGTGGTTCATCAAAATCCTCATGAGGCAAAACAATCAATAATTCATGAGTTGTTGTCACGAAAAGATGTTGTCTATACTCCCTTATATGAGCATGGATTAACTAAAAGTAGAAATGTCGGTATAGCAAACGCATCGGGTGATTATGTTTTGATCATGGATGATGATGTAACATTCTCGATTGAAAAAATCTATCAGTTAATAAAGACCATGATTGATGAAAAAATTGATGTGGCGACTTATTACCATCAGTATCTTGACGGCAGAACGACAAAAGCAAATAATGAATCGTATTTTTTAAATAAATTAACGATCGCGCAACCATCATCAATAGATATTTGTTTTAATAAAAGAGTGTTAGCTGAAAAAAATATCAAATTTGATGAGCTTTTTGGATTAGGATCAAAATATCCATCAGGTGAAGAAATGATATTTTTGTCCGACTGCCTCTCCTCAGGTATTCCTGTTAAGCGGTATCCATTAGAGATATGTGTGCATCCCCCTATTACTTCAGGACTGGATTTTTATAGCTCGCCCCAAAAGATCTCTGCGAAAGCAGCCATGTTTTCAAGAGTGTATAAAAAATGGTGGCGAGTTATGTTTATATTATTTGTGATAAAAAAAATACCTAGAGTGTTTAAAGCCGGATATACCTCTTTTTTTATTTCAAATGTTTTTTATTGCTTAAGAGGTAAATATTAATGAATTGTCATCCTCTAGTCTCCATTATAATGCCTTCGTATAATTCCAGTTTGACTATATCTGATTCTATTGACAGTGTTATAAATCAAACATATCAAAACTGGGAACTGATTATCACGGATGATTGCTCTACTGATGAAACTATTTCAATACTAAGGCGCTATGCTGATTCAGAATCAAGAATAATATTCTCTTGCAATGAGGTGAACTCCGGAGCAGCTGTTTCTAGAAATCGAGCTATAAATTTAGCTAAAGGTAAATATATAGCGTTTTTGGATTCTGACGATTTGTGGTCAAGTAATAAATTAAGCGTTCAAGTTGATTATATGGAGCAAAGTGGAGCTTTATTTAGTTATACCGGATACCAAAAGTTTTCAGAAAATGGATTGGGAGGGGTCATTATACCGCCTAAGCGGGTGACTTATGAACAATTATTGAAAGGGTGTGTTATTGGTTGTCTTACTGCAATGTTTAATGCCGAAGTTCTGGGGCGCCAGACGATGCCATTAATTCGTAAGAGACAAGATCTTGGTTTATGGTTGCAATTGCTCAAGTTGTGTGATGAAGCCCATGGTATTCAAGACGTGTTAGCCCAGTATCGTACTGATACTGGGATGTCTCAAAACAAATTTAATGCTGCTAGTTATCAATGGAGGCTATACCGAGATGTCGTCGGACTGAATTTAGGTCAATGTATCTGGTATTTCGGGTGGTATGCAATTAACGGTTATATTAAGTACAGGAAATAATATGAAAGTTGCTATTGCCGGCACGGGATATGTCGGGTTATCAAATGCTGTTTTACTTGCACAACACCATGAAGTGGTGGCGGTTGATGTGATTGCCAGCAAGGTTGAGATGATCAATCAAGGGCGATCACCCATCGTCGATAAAGAGATTGAAGGCTATTTGTCCAGTCACGACTTAAATCTGCGTGCCACCCTTAATCAAGAAGAGGCTTATCAAGGGGCTGATTTCGTCATCATTGCGACGCCAACAGACTATGATCCCGATACTAACTATTTCAATACCAGTACGGTGGAGTCAGTAGTCAAGGATGTGATGGCCATCAATCCTGATGCTGTCATGGTGATAAAATCGACCATTCCAGTTGGGTATACCGCCAGGTTGCGCAAGGAGCTCGGTTGTGAGAATTTGATTTTTTCCCCCGAATTTTTGCGTGAAGGACGAGCTCTCTATGACAACCTGCATCCTTCTCGTATCGTGGTCGGTGAGCGTTCAGAGCGGTCTCAGGTGTTTGCCAACCTGCTGTTGGAAGGTGCCATTAAGAAGGATGTACCTGTGCTCTTTACTGACAGCACAGAAGCAGAGGCGATCAAGCTGTTTGCCAATACCTATCTGGCGATGCGAGTGGCATTTTTCAACGAGCTCGATACCTATGCACAACTGCATGGGTTGGATAGTCGGCAAGTGATTGATGGCATTGGTCTGGATCCACGTATCGGTAGTCATTACAACAACCCCTCTTTTGGCTATGGTGGTTATTGCTTGCCGAAAGATACAAAACAGTTACTGGCCAACTACGACAAGGTACCTAATAATCTGATCCGCGCCATCGTTGATTCAAATACCACGCGCAAAGATTTTATCGCCGACTCCGTGATCCGTAAAAATCCAAAGTGTGTCGGTGTATATCGACTGGTAATGAAAGCAGGGTCAGATAATTTCAGAGCCTCAGCAATCCAGGGAGTGATGAAGCGGATTAAGGCAAAAGGTATTGAAGTCGTGATCTATGAGCCCACACTGACAGAGAAAGAATTTTTCCATTCTACGGTAATAACTGATTTGTCAGAGTTCAAAGCAAGTTGCGATGTGATCTTGGCGAACCGACGGGTAGCTGAACTTGATGATGTAATCGACAAACTTTACACTCGTGATCTGTTTGGTTCTGACTGATATCTATCTGTTTTTTTATTGTAAAAGTAAATAGCTGTTCCGAATAGTAGATCACCGGAGGAAGGGAACTCAGTCCAGTTTGTGCGATCTGATTAGTCGCTAAACAAAACAAGCCACACCCAAAGGACTGAGTTGATGCCTATCCTACCACCTC
>NZ_JABERS010000078.1:0-7969 GCF_013168745.1 Aeromonas sp. TW 6
AATGCATGGTGTTTTTGCTCATGGGGGGAGCGTATCTAAGGAGCAGGATCAAGCAAGCAGGAAAGTGGGATCAAGAGACGATCGTCTCATTTTTCCTGTGTCAATACTGTTCCGGTGAATACTTACCAATACGGTTGATAAGCACCATTCCAGGAACATAGCTCATCATCTGGATCAGCTCTTCATCTGGCAGCATTTTGGCATGAACCACAAGGCCCGAGCAGCGGTGGCCGATCAACTGCTCTATGACGTGCTTCTCTTTGGCTGCGTCGTGGTAGCCATTTCCGATGAGAAGAAAATTCCCCGTAGCCTGTGCCACCTGCTCGACGGCTTTAACCATGGTGCCAAAGAAGGGGTCAGACACATCAGCAACAATCAACCCCAAGGTGTCGTTGTTCTGATGGGCTAAGGCTCTCGCGTTCGCGTTGGGGTGGTAGTTCAGTTCATGCATCGCCTTGAAGACTGCGTCGCGTGATGCCTGGCTCGCCTTTGGCGAATGATTGATGACACGTGAGACTGTGGCGACAGATACGCCTGACAGGAGTGCTACATCTTTGATGGTTGCCATGAATTAGCTTTTCCGGTGAACGGTATAAATAAAAACCAGCGCTTTATAGGGTCAAGATACTACCGACATTTCCAATGCCTGACACGGCTTTCATATCAAAAGCGAGAGCATTCTATCAATACGATCACCTCGCTGTGTAATCCGCTTACACACACCACTCTCCATTGCCATGCTCAACACAGATGATAATGTGACAAAAGTCACACAAAATAGAGCTATACCTTCCAGCCTTTCTTTCACAAGAGCAGAATAGGGAAAGCGATTACACAAAACAAAACCCAATTAAAGCGAGGAACAAGGAGCGATCTATGTTGAATATACTCGTCACAGGTGGAACTGGTTACATAGGTAGTCATACCTGTTTGCAGCTTATTGCTGCCGGGATGACTCCCATCTTGTTGGACAATCTGGTGAACAGTAAAGAGAGTGTCCTCGAACGCATCCATACCCTCAGCGGACAGCGCCCCCTGCACTATCAAGGTGATGTGCGGGATGCCGACCTGCTTGATCGTGTGTTTACAGACCAGCAAATAGATGCCGTGATCCACTTCGCAGGGCTCAAGGCTGTAGGAGAATCGGTACAAAAACCTCTCGAGTACTATGACAACAATGTCAGTGGCACCTTGGTGTTATTGCAGGCCATGCGACGTGCCGGGGTAAAGACCTTGCTGTTCAGCTCATCTGCCACCGTTTATGGTGAGCCAGAGACCATGCCTATTACCGAGGAATCGCCAACCTTTAGCGCCACCAACCCATATGGTCAGAGCAAGCTGATGGTGGAGCGTCTCATCAAGGACTTTGCACGGTCAGCCCCCGATTGGTCATTGACTCTGCTGCGCTATTTCAATCCGGTGGGAGCCCACCCCAGCGGCCTGATGGGTGAGGATCCACAAGGCATTCCCAATAACCTGATGCCTTATATTGCCCAGGTGGCAGTGGGCCGCCGTGCCAAACTCGCCATCTTTGGTGATGACTACCCGACACCAGATGGTACCGGCGTGCGGGATTACATTCATGTCATGGATCTAGCCGATGGCCATGTCGCAGCCTTGAAACATACGCTTGGGCAAGCTGGCGTCCATGTGTACAACCTGGGCACTGGGCATGGCTACAGCGTCCTGGACATTCATGCCGCCTTCTCCAAGGCCTGTGGCCGCGAACTGCCTTATGAGATCGTGCCGCGCCGTGCCGGGGACATAGCGCAGTGTTGGGCCGATCCAACCCGGGCCTACAACGAGCTGGGGTGGAAGGCTCATCGCACACTTGATGAGATGACCGCCGATACCTGGCGCTGGCAATCCCAAAATCCGAACGGTTACCCCCTTCCATGAATGTACAGAACGAGACAGGCCTTCCTATGCAATTTGAACCGACCGACCACCCCCACCGTCGTTACAACCCATTGATCCAGCAGTGGGTTCTCGTTTCTCCCCACAGGGCGAAGCGCCCTTGGCAGGGCCAGCAGGATGAGCCCGATCGCACCCAGCGATCCGCTCACGATCCGGATTGTTTCCTCTGCGCCGGTAATACTCGCGTCACTGGTGACAAAAATCCGGATTATCAGTCGACCTTCGTCTTTACCAACGACTTCGCAGCCCTGATGGTTGATACCCCGATGGCCCCAACCAG
The DNA here is from genome assembly GCF_013168745.1 of Aeromonas sp. TW 6. Classification (NCBI taxonomy): domain Bacteria; kingdom Pseudomonadati; phylum Pseudomonadota; class Gammaproteobacteria; order Aeromonadales; family Aeromonadaceae; genus Aeromonas; species Aeromonas sp. TW 6. The sequence goes on from NZ_JABERS010000078.1 coordinate 2,198, forward strand.
CGAGGATCCCCTCTTCCAGCTAGAGAGTGCACGCGGCACCAGCAGGGTAATTTGCTTCTCACCGGATCACAGCAAGACCTTGCCCGAGTTGTCAGTCCCCTCTCTCACAGCCGTGGTCAACACCTGGTGCGAGCAAACTACAGAGCTGGGGCGCGACTATCCCTGGATACAAGTATTCGAAAACAAGGGCACCATGATGGGTTGCTCCAATCCCCATCCCCATGGGCAGATCTGGGCCAACGACTTCTTGCCCAACGAAGCCGCACGGGAAGATGATGCCCAACGGGAGTATTTTGCCAAACATGGTCGTGCCATGTTGCTCGATTATGCTGATCGTGAACGCATTGACGGCCGCCGCACCGTAGTTGAAACGGAGCACTGGCTGGCAGTGGTGCCCTATTGGGCTGCCTGGCCCTTCGAAACCCTGTTGCTTCCCAAGTTTGCGGTAACACGTCTACCGGCGCTGACAGCGCAACAGCGTGAAGACCTCGCGCTTGCGCTCAAGAAACTGACTAGTCGCTATGACAACCTGTTTCAGTGCTCGTTCCCCTATTCGATGGGATGGCATGGTGCACCTTTCAATGGCGATGAAAATGACCACTGGCAGTTGCATGCCCACTTCTACCCGCCCCTGCTGCGCTCAGCGAGCGTGCGCAAGTTTATGGTGGGCTATGAAATGCTGGCGGAAACACAGCGTGACCTGACGGCAGAACAGGCGGCCGAACGCCTGCGTTCCGTCAGCGATATCCATTTTCGTGAACAGGTTTGAGGTTGATATATGAGTATTGAATCGCAGCGCAGCGTGACTGAACGCACCTTTTATACACAATATGGTTATCACCCTACCCTCGCCATTCAGGCGCCTGGACGTGTCAACCTCATTGGGGAGCACACGGACTATAACGATGGCTTCGTGCTACCCTGCGCCATCGATTATCAGACCGTGATCAGTGCTGCCCCCCGCCAAGACAGTCTGATCAGGGTCATTGCTGCCGACTATCACAACCAACTGGATGAATTTGACTTGCACCACCCCATAGAGGCGCGCCCGGAATACCTGTGGGCCAACTATGTGCGAGGCGTCGTCAAATATTTGCTATTGCGAGGCTGTCAACTGACAGGGGCAGACCTGGTAATCAGTGGCAATGTACCTCAGGGAGCAGGCCTGAGCTCTTCCGCCTCTCTGGAAGTGGCAGTAGGACAGATCTTCAAAGAGATGAATCACCTCGACATCAGCCAAGCAGATATCGCCCTGAATGGACAACTGGCGGAAAACAGGTTCGTCGGTTGCAACTGCGGCATCATGGATCAGTTCATCTCGGCTCTGGGTCAGCAAGATCATGCTCTGCTGATCGATTGCCGCAGTCTGGATACCCGTCCTGTGAGCATGCCAGCCGACATTGATGTGGTCATCATCAACTCGAACGTACGCCGGGGCCTGGTGGATAGCGAATACAATACCCGCAGGGCACAGTGTGAAGAGGCCGCACGGCATTTTGGGGTCAAGGCACTGCGCGACTTAACGATGCAGCAGTTTACCGAACGCGCCAACGAACTGGATCCTGTCGTCGCGAGCCGTGCACGCCACGTCATCTCCGAGAATGAACGAACGCTGGCAGCAGCCGATGCGCTGGCAAATGAAGACATGGTCATGATGGCCGAATTAATGGCGCAGTCTCATGCTTCGATGCGCGATGATTTTGCCATCACAGTACCCGCCATAGACGCTCTGGTCGACATGATCAAAGAGATTATTGGTAGTCGTGGTGGAGTCAGGATGACTGGTGGTGGGTTTGGTGGTTGTGTTGTTGCGCTGGTGCCACGCGCACTGACCCCAGTCGTCTGCGAGCAAGTCAACTCCCGCTATCCTCTGCTCAGTGGTTTACAGCCCAATATCTATATCTGCAAGCCCTCCGCCGGAGCTGGCTCTATCTGACCTTTATTACCATATCAATGTCATGATCAGCAAAATAGACCCTCATAGGTCCACGCTGATCATGACACACTTCACTGAACCTTTATTCAGATGCCAATCATCGCACTCATCGAATGGGCAAAAGACCCAAAGCCGCTGACTGTGCAAAAGGATGTGCACGAGTGAGAACATTGGGTACAACTGAATTCCTGCATATCTTAACAGCTACCCTGTGCCTGCTAGGGAAGGGACGAATAAGTGGGTCGTATATTCCCAGGCTGTGTTGAACCAATAGAAAAGGCGCCACTACATGGCGCCTTTTATCAGTTACTCTTGCACCGGCTCAGCCAGTGATGCGCCCTGAGTGGCGATAACCTTCTGATACCAGAAGAAGCTCTGCTTGCGGCGACGCTCCAGCGTGCCGTGACCCTCGTCGTCACGATCAACGTAGATAAAGCCATAACGCTTGCTCATCTGGGCGGTGGAGGCGCTGACCAGATCGATCGGACCCCAGCTGGTGTAACCCATCACCTCGACACCATCTTCAATCGCTTCGGCCACTTGCAGCAGGTGCTCGCGCAGATAGTGGATGCGGTACGGATCGCGAATGCTGCCGTCGGCCTCTAACTTGTCCTTGGCACCGAGGCCGTTCTCGACGATAAACAACGGTTTTTGATAGCGATCCCACAGCAGGTTGAGCAGGGTGCGCAGGCCCACCGCATCGATCTGCCAACCCCATTCGGAAGCCGGCAGGTGCGGGTTGGTGATGATGTTCAGGATATTGCCGCGGCTGTATTCGTGCGGATCAGCCGAGGCGCAGCCGGTGAAGTAGTAGCTAAACGAGATGAAATCCATGGTGTTGTTGGCAAGGATCGCCTCATCACCCAGCGCAAACTCCACCTTGATACCCTCGTCACGCCAGGCGCGCAGCATATAGCCCGGATAGCGCCCGCGCACTTGCACGTCACCGAAGAACAACCACTCGCGGTTTTTCTGCATCGCTTCCAGCACGTCGTTGGGCTTGCAGGTGAGTGGATACTGCAGGCCGCCGAGCAGCATGTTCCCGATCTGGGCATCCGGCAGCAGCTCGTGGCAGGCCTTGACGGCAAGGGCACTGGCCACCAGCTGGTGGTGGATTGCCTGATAGATCGCCTGCTTGCTGCTCTCGTGCGGCAGCCCCACCCCGGTGAAGGGCGCGTGCAGCGACATGTTGATTTCGTTAAAGGTGAGCCACAGCTTCACACGTTGACCATAACGGGTGAACACTGCGCGCGCGTAGCGTTCGAAGCACTCGATCACCTTGCGATTGCCCCAACCGCCGTACTGCTCGATAAGGCCAAGAGGCATTTCGTAGTGAGAGAGGGTGATCAGTGGCGTGATGTTGTGCTTCTCCAGCTCATCGAGCACCTTGTCATAGAAGGCCAGACCCGCTTCGTTGGGTTCGGCTTCGTCCCCCTGCGGGAAGATGCGGCTCCAGGCGATAGAAAAACGCAGGCAGCCAAACCCCATTTCGGCAAACAGGGCGATATCCTCGGCATAGCGATGATAAAAATCGATGGCGAGATCCTTGACGTTAAAATCTCCCGCCACCCGCGTGACGTTGCCGCCAAAGATGCCCTGCGGCTGGATATCGGAGGTGGTCAGCCCTTTGCCATCCGTCAGGTAGGCGCCTTCGACCTGATTGGCCGCGACGGCGCCGCCCCACAAAAACTCTTTCGGAAACAGACTATTCATTGCGTACTCCTGGTGTTTCAAAGGGTGACTGTCAACAGTTGCAGACCGGCCTGCGCCTCATTACCCGAGGCGGTTACAGTGACCGGTGCACCGCTGCTCTGATTGATGACCATCGGCGTGGTGATGTCATACCCCGCGGCGACGATCGCGTCGAGATCAAATTCGATAAGCAGGTCCCCGGCTTCGATCCGATCGCCCAGTTGTACCTTGGGGGTAAAGAACTGGCCGTCGAGTTTGACCGTATCGAGGCCGATGTGGATCAGCACATCCAGTCCATTGTCGGTGGTGATGCCGATGGCATGGTGGGTGCGAAACAGGGAGGCGACTTCGCCACTGACCGGCGCCACCACCCGACCGCTGCGCGGCACGATGGCGATCCCCTGACCGAGCAGGCCACTGGCAAAACTCGGATCGCTGATCTCGGCAAGCGGCAGCACGGCGCCATCTTGCGGCGCTAACAAGGTGACAGGACCTGTGCTGGCCTGCGGCGTGGTGACCTTTGCGTCAACCGGTTTGGCCGAGGTAGTGGCATCTGCCGAAACACCGAACAGCCAGGTCAGCACCAGTGCAATGGCCGCACCAAGCAGGGTGCCGACGACCGTGCCCCATACTGTGCCATCAATACCGGTCGGTGGAATAATCTGGGTAAAGGTGAAGATATTGATGAAGCCAAACGAATAGCTGGCGGTGTGGCTCAGCCCGACCATGGCGCCCCCGATGGCGCCGCCCAGACAGCCGAAGGCAAACGGACGGCGCAGCGGCAGGTTGACGCCATAGATGATCGGCTCGGTGATACCGAAGAGACCGGCTGCAGCGGCAGAGCCAGCTAGGGTCCGACGCTTGGCATCACGGGTTTTCAGCATCACCCCGATGCAAGCGGCAACCTGGGACATGACGGCGGGCAGCAGCATCGGCATCATGGTGTCATGGCCCAACACACTCAGGTTGTTGATCATTAGCGGCACCAACCCCCAGTGCAGGCCGAAAATCACGAATATTTGCCAGCAGGCACCCATCACTGCGCCGGCAATCGCAGGCGCCACGGCATAGATCACCTGATAACCATTTGCCAGACCATGGCCAATCGACGTGGCCAACGGGCCAATCAGCAGGAAGGTGAGCGGCACCACCAGCACCATGCAAAACAGCGGGGTGAAGAAGTTACGCAGCGCCGACGGTAACCACTTCATCAGGAGCGGCTCGAGCTTGCTGCTCACCCAGGCGGCGAAGATCACCGGCAACACCGACGAGCTGTAGTTGATAAAGGTGATGGGAACGCCAAGGAAATAGAGGGTTTCGCCCCCCGGCTGACTTGCCGCCTGAAACGCGGCGATCATGCTCGGATGCACCAGCGCACCGCCGATCATCATGGTAGTAAACGGGTTGCCGCCAAACTTCTGGCCGGCGGTGTAGCCGAGGATCAAGGGGAAGAAGTAGAACAGGGCATCACTGGCGGCAAACAGCAGCTGGTAGGTGCCGCTTTGTGGCGTGGTCCATTGGCAGACCAGCGCCAGTGCCAGCGCGCCTTTCAGAATACCGGTGGCCGCCATCACCCCGATAAAGGGGGTGAAGATGCCGGACACAACATCGATGATTCGATTGAGCAGCGGGCCACGCTCGCCCTCTGCTGCCGCTTGTGCATGACCCTCTGGCACCAGCTGGCGCACCGCCTGATAGACCTGGTGCACATGGTTGCCGATCACCACCTGAAACTGGCCGCCACTCTCGACCACCATGATGATGTCTTCACGCGCCTTGAGACTGGCGGCATTGGCTTTGCTTTTGTCTTTCAGCTTGAAACGCAGCCGGGTGGCACAGTGCATCAGGCTGACGATGTTGTCCCGTCCGCCAACCTCTTCGACAATCGCGCTGGCCAGATCCTCTGTTGCCATGCTTGCTTCTCCTGATTTACTGGTGCGCTGCGGGCATAAAAAAACCTGATGCTCCGCCCCCAAAAAGGAGGAAGAGACACCAGGTCTTGCCTGCCGCAGCAGTCATACCAATCAGATTAAAGATGTGATCTAATTGCTCTATTCTGGTTTCACTGTACTCAGTATGTCCGATCCAATCGATTTCTTGGCCCTCGCCAAGGCAGAAACCAACGCCAGGAAACGCATGCGATT
>NZ_JABERS010000079.1:0-7841 GCF_013168745.1 Aeromonas sp. TW 6
CAGGCGTGAATGAAGTCGAGAGCTTGGTCGATACGCATAAAAAAATCCGAAACCCAACAAGGAGTTTCGGATTCTTACACAGCCTGAGGATCGGTCAATGGATCCTTAACTGATCGGCATTAGGCCCTGGGCCCCGTTGTTTTTCTCACCGCCAGGCGGCGTGGGCTCAGGCGCCCAGGCCGTTACCGGCGTCTTTCTTGGCAATCAGCTCAATCTTGTAACCGTCCGGGTCTTCCACGAAGGCGATGACGGTGGTGCCGCCCTTCACCGGGCCCGGCTCGCGGGTGATCTTGGCGCCGGCGGCGCGCAGTGCCTCGCAGGTGGCATAGATGTCGTCCGCTTCCAGGGCGATGTGGCCATAGGCGGAACCGAGCTCGTACTCGCTCACCCCCCAGTTGTAGGTGAGCTCGATGACGGCTTCATCCTTCTCGTCGCCGTAGCCGACGAAGGCCAGGGTGTACTTGTATTCGCTGTTCTCGCTCTTGCGCAGCAGTGTCATGCCCAGCACTCGGGTGTAGAAGTCGATGGAACGTTGCAGATCGCCGACGCGCAACATGGTATGCAGAATTCTCATTGCTCAATTCTCCGGGTTGGTGGATTGGTACTGCCTTGAATCCATGGCCCGAGACCGGATCCGCAGAGGCCTGCAGATCAACTCTCGGGATAGACCTTCTCTTTGTATTCGCACAAATCTTCGATGATGCAGGAGCCGCAGCGGGGCTTGCGGGCGAGACAGGTGTAACGCCCGTGCAGGATGAGCCAGTGGTGCACGTCCAGCTTGAACTCGGCGGGGACCACCTTGAGCAGCTTCTCCTCCACCTGATCGACGTTCTTGCCCACGGCAAAGCCGGTGCGGTTGGAGACCCGGAAGATATGGGTGTCGACGGCGATGGTGGGCCAGCCGAAGGCGGTGTTGAGCACCACGTTGGCGGTCTTGCGGCCGACGCCGGGCAGGGCCTCGAGGGCCTCGCGATTCTCCGGCACCTCGCCGCCGTGGCGCTCCAGCAGAATGGCGCAGGTCTTGATGACGTTCTCGGCCTTGGTGTTGAACAGGCCGATGGTCTTGATGTACTCCTTGACCCCGTCCACCCCCAGATCCAGCATGGCCTGGGGGGTGTTGGCCACCGGATAGAGCTTGTCGGTGGCCTTGTTGACGCTCACGTCGGTGGCCTGGGCCGAAAGCAGCACGGCGATGAGCAGCTCGAAGGGCGTGGTGAAGTTGAGCTCTGTGGTGGGATGGGGGTTGTCATCGCGCAACCGCTCCAGGATCAGCCTGCGTTTCTGGTTGTTCATGGCTCTCTCTTGTCTCAGAGCTGGGTAGTGCGGGCGCCCGCCGCCGGCACGGTGCAGTGGGCCTTCTCGGCACTCTGCTTGCGGCCCATCCAGTCGTTGATGGCGTTTTTGCCGGCGATCATCAAACCGAGGCCGATGAAGCCGCCGGGGGGCAGGATCGCCAGCAGCAGGCTGGCGTCGGCGTGGAACAGCTCGACGCGCAATGACTTGGCCCAGTCACCCAGCAGCAGCTCGGCACCGTCAAACAGGGTGCCCATGCCGATGATCTCGCGAAGGCCCCCCAGTACCAGCAGCACCAGGGTAAAGCCCAGCCCCATCATGAAGCCGTCGAGGGCGGCAAGCAGGGGCGGGTTCTTGGAGGCATAGGCTTCGGCGCGGCCGATGATGACGCAGTTGGTGACGATGAGGGCGATGAAGATGCCGAGCGCTTGATAGAGGCCGTAGGTGTAGGCGTTCATCAACAGCTGCACGCTGGTCACCAGGGCCGCGATAATCATCACGTAGACCGGGATGCGGATATCCTTGGGCACCCAGTTGCGCACCAGGGAGACGGCGAGGTTGGAGCAGACCAGTACCACCATGGTGGCAAGGCCGAGCCCCAACGCATTGGTAAAGGTGGAGGAGACCGCCAGGGTGGGGCAGAGTCCCAGCACCTGCACCAGGGAGGGGTTGTTCTTCCACAGTCCCTGCAGCATCAGCTCCTTGAGCTCTTCGCGGCGGCCACTTTCCCCGGCGGGTTGGCTGGCCGTGTCAATCACGTCGACTTGTTCCATAGCGTGTGCTCCGGCGTTAGGGGTTGGTATGGCAGGAGGGGGCATCGTGCAGCAGTTCGGGGTGCTCCTGTTGCAGCCTCAGCAAATTTTTCACCGCCTTGACCACGGCCCGCGGGGTGATGGTTGCCCCGGTGAAGGCGTCGAATTCGCCGCCATCCTTCTTCACCGCCCAGGTGGTGTCGTTGTCGGCCGTGAGGGACTTGCCGGTGAAGCTGTCGATCCAGCTGGATTTCTTCAGTTCTATCTTGTCACCAAGCCCCGGGGTTTCCTTGTGGGCCAGCACCCTGACCGCACTGACGGCCCCCTTGGCATCGGTGCCGACCACCATGCGAATGGCTCCACTGTAACCATCGGGGGCCACGGTTTCCAGCGCGTAGCCGGTATGCACCCCCTTGAGGGTGGCGGTATAGAGGGGCATGGGCTCATCGCTGCCCAGGTATTCCCGGCTGCTGACCAGCTTGCAACTGGCCACCAGATCGTTGTCATAACTCCCCTCGGGCAGCAGGGCCTGCAGGGTGCGCAGCTTCTCCAGCTCTTGCTGGTGGGCGATGCGATCCCGGGTCAGTTCGTTGGTCAGCACCACCATGGCGGTGCAGCCGAGGGCAAAGAGGGCCAGGGTCAGGCCATTCTTGCGCATGCTTTTCAACATGGGAGGCTTCCTGTCTCGCGTCTGTGGCAATTCAGATGTGGGTTCATTTGCGACGGGCTCCATAGACCTTGGGGCGGGTCAGACTGTCAATCAGGGGAACGCACAGGTTGGCCAGCAACACGGCGAAGGCGAAGGCATCCGGATAGCCGCCAAAACGGCGGATGACATAGACCAGCACGCCGATGAGCACACCGTAGACGAGGCGCCCCTTTGCGGTGGTGCTGGCACTCACCGGATCGGTGGCGATGAAGAAGGCCCCGAGCATGGTGGCACCGCTGAACAGGTGCAGCATAGGGGTGGCGGTGGCATCCGGGGTGGCCAGATAGCCCAGGGTGGCAGCGAGCAGCAATGCGCCCAGCACGGCAGTCGGAATGCGCCAGTTGATCACTTTCTGCTGGAGCAGGAAGAGGCCTCCCAGCAGGTAGCCGAGGTTGACCCAGCTCCAGCCGATACCACCCCAGCCCTCGAAGACCTTGTGGGTCATCACTTCGGTGGCGGTCAGTCCCTGGGTCAGTCCGGTCTTTAAGGTATCCAGCGGCGTGGCCATGGTCAGGCCATCCACCCCCTGCTTGAGCTGCAGCATGCTGTAGCCGTCGAGGCTGAAGCCGGTGAAGATCACCGAGGCCGCATCGGCGAAGCCGATGTCGTAGGCGGCGATGCTGGAGGGGGGCAGCCAGCTGGTCATCTGGACCGGGAAGGAGACCAGCAGCAGCACATAGGCCACCATGGCAGGATTGAACAGGTTCTGACCGAGCCCGCCATAGAGATGCTTGGCGATGATGATGGCGAACGCCGTGCCCAGCACCAGCATCCACCAGGGCAGCAGGGGGGGCAGGGAGAGACCGATGAGCACGGCGGTGAGCGCCGCGCTGCCATCCAGCAGGGCCGGTTTGACGGGGCGGCCGCGCAGGCGAAGGACCAGGGCCTCCGAACCCAGGGCAGTGACCAGCGCCAGCAGGATCTGGATCAGGGTCCCCCAGCCGAAGAACCAGGTCTGCGCCAGGAAGCCGGGCAGGCAGGCCAGGATCACCAGCACCATCAGGGTCTGGGTCTGTTTGCGGTTGTGGGCAAAAGGCGCACTCGCGATATTGAACATGGATCAGTGGCTCTTGTCGGTCGAAGGGGAGGAGGCAGCCTCGGCCGCCAGCTTCTTGGCTTTGGCCCGGGCGATGGCGGCGGCGATGGCCGCCTTCTTGGGGTCTACCTCGGCGGCGGGCTCGGATGCGGCGGCAGGTGCCTCGGCGGTGGCGGTATCGCTTGTGTTTGCGGAGATGCCACCTGCGTCCAGCGGTGCGTCACCTTGCGCCTGGGCGGCTTTCTTGGCCTTGGCCCGGGCGATGGCGACGGCGATGGCCGCCTTCTTGGGGTCCACCTCGGCGGCGGGTCCGGATGCGGCGGCCGGGGCCTCAACGGCGTGTTCGGTTGTGTTCACGGATGTCTCACCCGCGACCACCGGTGCATCACCTTGCGCCTGAGCGGCCTTCTTGGCCTTGGCCCGGGCGATGGCGGCGGCAATGGCCGCCTTCTTGGGGTCCACCTCTGCGGCGGGTTCGGATGCGGCGGCCGGGACCTCAACGGCGTGTTCGGTTGTATTCACGGATGTCTTATCCGCGACCACAGGCCCATCACCGTGCGCCTGTGCGGCCTTCTTGGCCTTGGCCCGGGCGATGGCGGCGGCAATGGCCGCCTTCTTGGGATCCACTTCTGCGGCGGGTTCGGATGCGGCGGCCGAGGCCTCAACGGCGTGTTCGGTTGTGTTCACGGATGTATCACCCGCGACCACCGGCCCGTCACCTTGCGCCTGAGCAGCCTTCTTGGCCTTGGCCCGGGCGATGGCGGCGGCAATGGCCGCCTTCTTGGGGTCCACCTCTGCGGCGGGTTCGGATGCGGCGGCCGGGGCCTCAACGGCGAGTTCGGTTGTGTTCACAGATGTCTCACCTGAGACCACCGGTCCGTCACCTTGCGCCTGGGCGGCCTTCTTGGCCTTGGCACGTGCCAGGGCGGCGGCGATGGCGGCCTTCTTGGGATCCAGCTCTGCCTTGGGATGTTGCTCCCCAGGTGCCGGGGTGTCAGCCAGCCCATTGCCCTCGCCATTGGCGGCCTTGGCGGCACGACGGGCGATGGCCTCCTGCTTGCGTGCCTCACGGGCGGCAATCATGGCGTCGTTGTCCGGTGCGGGTTCACTCACGGCCACCTGGGCCGTCTCCTGTTTGGCCTTGATGCGGGCCAGGGCGGCGGCGACCGGATCTTCGCCCCCGGCCGTCGTCATGGCCTGGCGACGCTGGGCTGCGGCCTCGGCGTGGCGGGCTTCGCGGGCCGCCTTCTCACGCTCGAAGCGAGCCTGCTTGGCCTCGAAGCGCTGCTTGGCACGTTCGGCCTTCTCGGCCTCGGCACGGGCCTCGCGGATGTCATCCTTGGCGATCTTGTAGTACTGCACCAGGGGGATTTCGCTCGGGCAGACCCAGGCACAGGCGCCGCACTCGATACAGTCAAAGAGGTTGAGCTTCTCGGCCTTGTCGTACTCCTTGACCCGGCTGTACCAGTAAAGCTCCTGGGGCAGCAGGGTGGCGGGGCAGGCATCGGCGCAGGCACTGCAACGGATGCAGGCCTGTTCCGGGCCGGGGGGCGGCAGCTCGGCGCGGGTGGGGGAGAGCAGGCAGTTGGTGGCCTTGACCACGGGGACCATGGCGTGGGGCAGGGTGAAGCCCATCATGGGGCCCCCCATGATGACCCGCTGATCCGCCTCCGGTTGCAGCTCGAAACGCTGGAGCAGCCAGCGTACCGGCGTGCCCAGACGCACCCAGGCATTGCCGGGTTTCTTGAAGGCGTCGCCGGTGAGGGTGACGATGCGCTCGATGAGCGGCTCCCCATCGATGATGGCGCGCTTGATGGCAAAGACGGTGGCGACGTTGAGCACCATGATGCCCATGTCCACCGCCCGGCCTCCCTTGGGCACCTGGCGTCCGGTGAGCAGCTCTATGGTCTGTTTGGCGCCGCCGGAGGGGTACTTGGTCGGTACCGACTTGACCAGCACGTCGGCGTCGCTGGCATGGCGGGTCAGGGCCTCGATGGCCGCCGGTTTGTTGTCTTCCACCCCGATCAGGGTGAGCTTGGGCTTGAGCAGGTGCTTGAGTACCCGGATGCCGTCCATGATCTCGTCGGCGTATTCCTGCATCAGACGGTCATCTGTGGTGATGTAGGGTTCGCACTCCAGCCCGTTGACGATGAGGATCTCGGTGAGCTGGCCACGGCCGTCGAGCTTGCTGTGGGTCGGGAAGACGGCGCCGCCGAGCCCGGCGATGCCGGCCTGCTGGATGCGCTCGAGCAACGCCCCCCGCTCCAGGTTCCAGTAGTCAGGCTGGGGTGTGCGCTCGCCCCAGGCATCGTCTCCGTCCGGGGTGAGGAGGATGCAGAGATCGTCAAGACCGGAGGGGTGCGCCACCGTGTGCTGCTCGATGGCGGTGATGGTGCCCGAGGTGGAAGCGTGCACCGGCACGATGCGTCCCTTGTCAAAACGGGTGAGGGGTTGCCCTTTCTTGACCTTGTCCCCCACCCGCACCAGCAGTTCGCCGGCCGGACCCGCGTGCTGGCGCACCGGAATGATGAGCTGTGGGGGAAGGCCCGCGTCAACGACGGGGGTCAGGCTTGACTGGTGCTTGTTCTCGGGGGGATGGATGCCGCCGTGAAAATCCCACAGAGTGCCGGCTTTGATGCGTTCGAGCAGATGCTGCATGGTTACTCCGCTGTTTATTCCACTATCTTGACCGGAATGGCGACCTTGGCCAGATCCCATTTCCAGTTGTCGACCGTGGTCGGCACCGGGATCATTTCGATACAGTCGGTCGGGCAGGGGTCGACGCAGAGGTCGCACCCGGTGCACTCGGCCGCGATGACGGTATGCATCGCCTTGGTGGCACCCAGGATGGCGTCGACCGGACAGGCCTGGATGCACTTGGTGCAACCGATGCACATGTCTTCGTGAATGAAGGCCACCTTCTTGACGGGGATTGCCGCGTCTTCACCGCCGTCCAGAGACTGGGGCTCGACGCCCATCAGGTCGGCAATCTTGCGCATGGTGGCGTCGCCACCGGGCACGCACTTGTTGATCTTGTCGCCATTGGCCAGGGCTTCGGCGTAGGGTTTGCAGCCCGGGTAACCGCACTGGCCGCACTGGGTCTGGGGCAACAGGGCATCGAGCTGATCGACGATGGGATCGGCCTGCACATGAAACTTGACGGCGGCAAAGCCGAGAATGATGCCGAAGGCCAGGGCAAGCAGGGCCAGCACCAGAATGGCAAAGAGTATGTGAATCATAGCGTTATATCTTGATGAGGCCGGTAAAGCCCATGAAGGCCAGCGACATCAGGCCAGCGGTGACCATGGCGATGGAGACGCCACGAAACGGTGCCGGCACGTCGGCAGCCACCAGCCGCTCACGCATGGCGGCAAAAAGGATCAGCACCAGGGAGAAGCCGACGGCGGCCCCGAAGCCGTAGATGATGCTCTGGATGAAGTTGTGGCGCTCGTTGATGCTGAGCAGCGCCACGCCGAGCACGGCACAGTTGGTGGTGATGAGCGGCAGGAAGATGCCGAGCAGGCGATAGAGGGTCGGGCTGCTCTTGCGGATCACCATCTCGGTGAACTGGACCACCACGGCGATCACCAGAATGAAGCCCAGGGTGCGCAGGTAGGCGATCTCCAGCGGGATCAGGATATAGTGCTCCATCAGATAGGAGCAGGCGCTGGCCAGCGTCATGACGAAGGTGGTGGCCAGACCCATGCCGATGGCGGTTTCCAGCTTGCCGGAGACACCCATGAAGGGGCAAAGGCCGAGGAACTTCACCAGCACGAAGTTGTTGATCAGCACGGTGCCGACCAGTAAAAGCAGGTACTCAGTCATTGAAGATGGGTTATCCGGTATGAAGGCGGCCGTATTATCTGATGTTAGGTGCCTTTAGACAACCGCAAGGCCGTATGGTTATTATTCGAATGCCCAATTCTTGACATCCTCCCCCACCTTAGCGCTTCGCGTCACAGGAGGGGGATTCCCATTACTGGGTGATAGCTGCTCGCGCAGTACCGGGTTCCTGCTTCATCGGGCGGCCTGATTGCACCACGCCTCCACA
>NZ_JABERS010000080.1:0-7594 GCF_013168745.1 Aeromonas sp. TW 6
CCGGCAAGCGATTGGGCCGCTGCCCACAGGAGTGGTTGAGGGCCGTGGTCAGGGCGTGCATCGAGAAGACAGATTATCCCATCCCGGCAGAACTGATGCCGTCAACCCCGTCCTGGTGAATAGATACTCTTCCGTCGCCTCAACCTCTGCCGATAGGTCGATTCGGAATGCAGGCAACACGAAGTCAGCATTCATCAGGAGCTGATTACCTTCTGGCAGATGCTTGAGACGATGGAGGATGGATTCCATGCGCGGCTTCCATTGCCGGAATGCTGGAAATTCTTGAACAAGCGGCTTCAGAGTGTTGCGAAGACTTTGTCCGTTGCGCTGGGTCAGGAGCAGCTCCGTATGTGCTGGGATCTGGTCATCAGTAATGACGAGCCGCAATCCGTCCTCATCCAGCCCGGAGAAGACTAGGTGAGCGCCATTCAGATGCGCGAGGGCAGTTTCGAGTTGTGATGACGAGATAAGCCGCAGGCGCTTCTGGAAGTCCCCGAATTGGATACCTTGCGGGTAATCGCGGTAGGCAGATAGATAGCGCTCCGCCAGACGACGATAGATGGGGCTCGTGAAGACGACTATTAGCGATTTGCGTTGCTTGCCACACACTTGGCCGACAATCTCAGCCAAACGGTGCGCAAGCGGAGTACCTAGCTGGTAGTTCTCATAGAGCTGTGTCCCCATCTGCATGCATTTGCGCAGCTCAATTCGCTCAAAATCGGCTTCGGCTGTCATATCGAAGGTAACGAGCTTTGCATGGAAGGAGGACCAGCTGTATGCCTCACGCGTGCGGTCACGAATTCCGCTCTCGCCAAGCCACTCCACAAGCGTAGCCACGCCGCAAGGCAAGGCAGCCAGTCGGGCAAGATAGTTTGCCGCGTCCCAGACGGGTTTGGCCAGCTCTTGGGAATTCGGAATCTGCCCAGCCAGCCGGTAGAGCTTGTTGATGACCTTGGCGGCATCGGCATCCACCACCGAAACATCGAGTGTGCGGGGAATCGGTGCACGAATTTCAGTCTGCCCAGGGGCAACCAGCCCGTCTTCCTTGAGTGCACTTGCAATACCTGTAATAGCGTATTCGTTAGGTCTCGACCAGCGCAGTTCCTTGCGCTCATGATTCAACCGCCAGAGGTCGTCCTTCAAGCTATAAGCACTTCGTGGGTGGTCTGTCACCACCAGAACCCCTGGGCAGTTTGCACCAAATACCTCTTCCAGCATTACCAGGAACCGGCACAGTGCCCCCCGCCATCCACGTGCCTCCATGCGAATTTGGCGCGTGGCATTCACGATGACAACTTCGGGGGGGCCCATCTTCTTCAGTCGTACAAGTGCCGTGCGCAACTCCTCCCTGGTTAGACGGCCATCCAGAGCGAACAAGGCGTCCGGGGCGGTTTGGGCGTTTCCCATGAACTGGCAGTTGCTGGCCAATGCTTTTTTATGGGAGCGGCGAGCGAGCTTCGCGCGGACATGCTCAAGGAGGTGAGAGTCGCATGATTCCCACGAAAGGTCGCCGGGCGTTGCCAGAAAATGGGGAATAAGCTCGCCCATGGTGGGATGGATGTGATCGCCCTCAGCTGGCTGTGACGCAAGAGAGAACAGAAACGCG
Organism: Aeromonas sp. TW 6; assembly: GCF_013168745.1. Taxonomy (NCBI): domain Bacteria; kingdom Pseudomonadati; phylum Pseudomonadota; class Gammaproteobacteria; order Aeromonadales; family Aeromonadaceae; genus Aeromonas; species Aeromonas sp. TW 6. The sequence goes on from NZ_JABERS010000080.1 coordinate 1,607, forward strand.
TCTTTGTCGCTGCACCTGCGCTTGAGTTTGCTTGTGTCGACGCCGCTGACTTCTGCCAACTGCCGAGCATGGCGAAGCACGTCCTCGCGCCCCAGCATCAGGTGGTTGAGTGGGTAGAAGGCATTTGTCTTGGTCGGAAACACCAGACCGCGCACTCCGAGTTTGTCACCGCGCGCCCAGCGTTCCAACGTAGCCAGGGCATGCACCACTGCCAGAGTTTTTGGGCACACCGGCCACATAAGGACGATGTGCCGCGTACGGTTCTGTGCTGCAGATAAATAGAGGTTAATGAGCTCGATTAAGCCAACACCAGGAGTACTTGGAGCAGTGTCGTCTTCGCGGTAAACGCTTACGTTAGCTTCTCCGTACCAAGAAGTAATCTCGGACACAGGAGGAATACTGATATTTTTTTCAGGAGCCGTGGACACGGCATTGATAGATTCGACTAAAGTAATATTACTTTTATTTGATTTTCTTTTTAGCAACTGCTGGAATAGGAGTGTTTTTTTCTCTTTTTCGCCCATCCGTTTCTGAGCTGCGTCAAGACGCCTCCCTTTTACTGAGAAATCCATAATGACTATGCTCCTTCTTGGTCGGGCAAACCATATGCTTTACGTACAGCAGCATCAATGTCAAGTCCTTGAGCTATTGCATTAAGAATTTTTTTTGGGTCAGGAAGCGGTAAATGCCGCAGCTCATAAGCTGAAACATTGGTTGCCCCAGAAATACACCGAAAGAGACGATCTACCGTTCTAGTTCGGAGAATCTTGGCGAGCAACTCTGGTGTAATGTCAGGATCATTTTTAACCTGCTCAAGGAAACAAACATGATTTTCGCCAACAACACCGCCAAATTCAATTAATAATTCCGTTGGCACTGCCGCACCAACAAGCCTTCTTGGCTGCTCGGTTGAGCTGACTCGCTGTAATGCGACAGCGGGCTTGCGAATTACACCAGCTGCGATAGGCTCGCCCATGTCTATGTAACGCTCGATAGATGGACCAGAAACCCTATCTAATGAGAACTCACCATTCTGACTAATATTTTTTGACCAAATCAAGGGCATTAGTGCCTTGGGGTTAATTGCCTGCTCGCGTGACACAAAACGCGGCCGTTTATCTCTGTGAAAGACAATAACACCTATTTTAGTGCGGTAACCATAATCATCAAGAGTTGCCTGAGGTTCGCTGAATAAAAAAGATAACTCTTTATCAATAGCACGCCTAGGTATTGGCCAAGGTTTTGGTTCAGTAGGAAGTTGCAGAGTTCCTGCGAAATCAACTTTCCCTTGAGATTCGAGGCAAAATACTTGGGTTACTTTTTTAGTAGCCTGCCTAGGCAGTTTTCGCCAAATGGTAATTACAGTGTCCTGTTCGGCAGAAAAAAATATACCCCCTTTGTCATGAATAAGATCAAATTGCTCAACACTCCCCCGTTCACTTAATATTTTTCTAACAGGGGAAAAGGATTGGCCAGAAAAAAAACTCATTGGGGTTAGTACAGCACCGACACCACCGTGCTTCAGAATTTTAGTGGCAAGCCCAATAAATAAACCATATAGGTTAGGCTGTCCTTTCATTACATCGCTATATGTATTGAGGTAAGGTGACATTTCCACCTTGTTTATTTTTCGATAGGGTGGATTGCAAAGAACCACATTGAAACACTGCTCAGTGCCCTCAAATATTTTTAGGCTATCGCCTTGCGAAATTTTAAACTCTGGTTCCCGCCCAACCTCCTTGATAATTGGGGCGATAGCCATTCGTAGAAATGTAGTGGTCAACCAACAAAGAAATTCATCTGTATCACAACCATAAATATTATTTTCGAGATGTAAGAGAATTTCTTCGCTGCTACCTCCCCGTGACCGAAGCTTCTCAACAATTTGAATAGCCGCCGGAGCAAGAAATGCCCCGCCACCACAGGCAGGATCAATAAGTGGACCTGACTCAATTGCAATGCACCCATCAACACTCTCCAAGAGACGCCCTGTCAATCTCGGAGGGGTAAAATACATGGCACTGCTTTTACGTTTTTCAGTCGGAAGCAGAGCGGCGTATGCAGAGCTTAACCAGAATGCCCCAGTTATTAAGTTGGATTCGTTTAACCATTCCGCAAACTTGACAATGGAAGCATCAACGTCAAGTGCTGTTGAAACATGTTCAAGTTTCAAATCAGGATAGGATAATGACATCCAGCACGCTAGGATACTTTTAGTGATGTCTGACGGAGTCGCTCCAGCTTCCATTAAAACTTTAACGGATTTTACGAACTTTGAAAAGGTAGCACTGTTATTCGGCAACATGTTCTAACCAATGCAGATGACATTGAGTTTCAATTTTATCATGATAGACATACCGATAATATCGATTTATCTGTATTTCTTGTTCTGAATTACCTTCCAGCCCCAAAACGGCTGAGAAGTGTCTAGGGAAGGTGCGGCCTAATGTTTGAATTGAGCAGCCTAGGTGGATTTTCGCGCAGGTCCGGTGGAATAATGGGTTCGGCGTCTTATGCATACGGATTGACTTCGCCATACCGGCCCAAGTGATCAATGAGTTCCTGGGCAAACCATGATCCCGACTTGGCGAGTATTGAAATTGTCGGGACTGAAGACTTACCGTTGTTCATTGCCAATATGAGAGCTGCGCACTCCCGAGTGAACGGAAGCAAGTTAACGTCAGCGATAATCTCTGTCAGACATTGTGTTGCGTTTGGCAAGGCGGAGATGATTGCTTCGACTGACTGCCCAATAGTACCCCTTGCAATGCCCGCTCCTTCATCGACAAATGTCAGGAGCTTTTCAATCTCCAATCTGCCAAAACTAGCAAACAGCTTGCGGGCATGCTCCTTCGTTCTTTCAGTGATGCTTTCCCCTGTGTGCCAGATGTCGGGATGCCATGATATGTGCGCAAAGAAATAGACCATCACATCGCGGATGTCTTCGAGCGGCCAATCTCGAAGGGCTTGGACCAACTCATTCCATGTGCTTTCCGAATTCGGATAACGTCGGAACAGCGTTATCAGTCCCAAATATGACTCATCTGGTTTCGATGACCGAAAAAGCTGAATTCCCTCTAGCAGGGTGAGATCTGGTATCTCGCGAAGAATTGTTTGAACAAATATCCGGCCAAACGTCGAACTATCAAAGCGATTGGCCTCACTCGTTTGATAACGGATAACCGCCTTGCCCGGGTTCTCCTTTAGGTATGTCTTGATATCTATCCAATGGGCTCGGCCAAGGGATGGGACGAAAACTATTCCGAGGACAGGCAGAGGATGGTGTAGCCAATACTCTCGATGACCCTCCACAGGAATCAGACATTCTTCACCCGCACTGTTGTAGTACGAGGCACCAGACTTTATCTGAACGGCAATTTGGTGATTCAGCGGTACTTCGTCGCGAATGAGCTCAATCAATGCGTCGATGCCAAGATCGTTCTCGCCCTCGATCTTGTGGAATAGCGACCCTGCGTCCTCCACAGCGGAGCGGATGAAGTTAATTCCCTTCTTCGCGGTAACGCTAGTTTTCTTGTAGAGAACCATGGTTGTTAAGACACCGAACGTTGGAATTCAGCGATGCACTATAGCGCATTCGTTGGAATAACTTGTTATACGCGCAAGATGAAGCGCAACTTACTCTTCCGTGAACGAGAAAAAGTCTTTTGCTTTTGTCCCGACGTACCAAGTAAGCCCTTTGTTCGCAGAGAAGCCAATAACGACACCAACGCCAAAGGGTATGGACTTTTCCACTGCCTTTCTTGTGAATGTGATTCCAACCTTTTTGAATATTTCTTTTACAGCAGCAAGGGTTGCTCCTTTTAAGTATTGCTGCGTCATTTTAATGAAGGCTTGCTTTGTTACTTCCTTGCCACCCTCTTTTGCAGCCTCATTGATTGTTCCAAGGCCAGCCACAATTAAGCAAATTCGCTGTGCTTCAGCATTTGTAATGTCGTGGCCGTAGATAGTGGCGAGAGCCATTGTCATTTCAATTTGATACTTCATCGACAGCGCCGCATCAGCAGTGGCACCACCAAATGTGGAGATTGCGGTTCCAAGGCCAGGAATAACTCCAGTTAAGGCCGTCGCACCACCAATGAAGGCGGTGTAATAGGAGTAGTTCGATATTATTTTGTCTGCTGCGTATTCTTCGATTTCTTCTTGTGTACGATCCTCTTTATAACGATCTTCGTACTTGCGTTTAAGGCTCAGCGCTTCTTCGCGAATCGTCTTTGGGTCGGCAAGAACTAACTCGATCGCTTTGAGCAATACGGGTTTGTCGTTTTCTGATTCAGACACATTACTCTCCTTGCGTATAACAGTGACTAGATGGAGGGCGGTACTAATCCGTTAACAGAGCATTCCATATAACTCAGCCCCATCTCCATCACCACCAAGTGAAAATCAAAATTAAATCATAGCATTACCATTCTATCTCTGATACCGGAACGTATTCGCTTGACTTCATTTTTTTGCACTGCTTCACACTTGGCAACGGCAAGACAGCTTTTATCAAGCCCCCGTCAGCCTACCTTTCGCCTTACGACGCAAGTACCCCAATGTCGAGCATTCGTTTGCTGGAGTAATCAGTCCACTGGGATAATCGCGGCCTCCCAACGTGGTCGCATGGCCCCCGAGTTTCAACAATGGGCTATCGCCAGTAGAGTGTGAAAAGCAATATTTCGAACGGCTCAACAGTGTCTAGAGAAGCTGGGGCAATTCAACCACCATTAAAACACCATTCTTCATGCAGGTTAACTCCAAGCCTTGTTTGATGGCATATAAAGGGTCTATTGCCGTGTTATGGCAATTTTTATCGAAAATTTTCCCAGATTTTTTCATGCAAATCGTTATAGTTTTATCATGTACACAAACCCTAATCATTAAAAAATGGCTCTTTAAAAAACAAAGTTTTAAGCTAGTGAAACTACTATCTCAATGTCAAAAAGCCGTGCCACTATATGGCAATGAACATTTGGCGCTGCCATATGGTGGCAGACACTTCTACCCAACGACTTGCTGAGCCTGTTCACCATACAGACAACTCAGAAAAACTATTTTAATATGAGCGAAAAATGACTATACATGCGACTTTAATCACTTCCATACTCATCTCAGTGCCTTGCCCAACGATAGTACAATGGGATACCATTAATTATAACCAGGCCACTTTACTGCGACTCAAACGAACCTACTTATCATGAATGCTTTGATATGCATATTATGAAGTCTTCGACGCTATCTCGATAGATGCCAAGAAAACACATCTTTTCATTCTGCTCTTCATTTACATCTCAATCTATATCCGTATTTCAGGGTGAAAATTCACCATATAGAGAACCACATTAAAAAATATTGAGTGATGGTTCATATGATTTTATTTATTATCAGTCGGTGGTTAACTATTTTAGTTGACTGTCAAATTAATACTGATAGCCGGTATAAAACACCACTGGCTAGCAAATATAAATGCGGCCAACTCAACCTTGTGCCATAACCCTGAAAAATTTCCAATTTTTGCCTCCTTTCAGATGACTTCGTTTGTCATACATTGTCGCTATCCAGTACATCCACTGGAGATGACAAGGAGATCTATGATGAGCAAAAACAAAAAACCAATGACCACAGAAGCCGTATCCCGTATCCATAGTGCTGAAGCTCGGAGTAACGGAGGTGGGGTGAGTAAAGATAGCTTCACCGCTCAAGCACAAAAAACCGTTTCAGTACCCCCGTCAAAACCGGCAACAAAAAAGTAAGGAAACAACATGTCTAAAAAGAATGATGACGATAATCGTTCATGCCAATTAAACCCCGAGCACGATGCCTACTGGCAGAGTCGGGGCTACGATGAGCGCCCTGATTGTATGGAGATGGTATTCACCTGACAGTTGCCCACAAAAGGGAGTGGTCATACGGCTTCAAACCGGATAACAAAACGGTACCCCTACCGTGTTATCCGGAGTCACCGTATGACCACCAACGAGAAAG
>NZ_JABERS010000081.1:0-7306 GCF_013168745.1 Aeromonas sp. TW 6
AGTGATTAGCATTAATAATGGTCATAGGCTTCGCGCGTGTTGATTTTGTTTGGCGATAAAATTAGATCACAAACGAAGCCTTTTTTATATCTATTTCAATTGGTTGGCGCTAAAGATCCTGTACATGTATCCGGCCTAGTTCTTCCATTACGGTCTACACCAAAATGTTCAATGTAAAGTTCAGGTTCTATGATTTTAAAGTCTGGGCGATAGTCAAAACCAATATCGATGCGCCGTTTGGTCACATATGGAGACTCATACTTATACTCAACACCATTTTCATAAAGGAAATTTGCTATAAGGAGTTCCTGGTAACCCTTAACGAGATCACTGTTGAGGGTTCTGAATTCGTTGTCCCTGATATACGCTTCATATTCTGACTTTGACTTAAAATCAAAAGGGTTAACGGGTTCTGGGAACAAGTTTATAAAGTCATAAATTCTATCGATATCCGATGATAAATATTCTTCAAGCCATGAGGTGACCCATAGTTTTAGTTTTACGTCATCCTCAGTAAAAATAGATATGTTGGTATCAACGTTTGAATTACGTAGGATCATCCTGCCTAACGCATGGAAAGTAGCAATCTCTGGAGTCGATTCTAGCTCAATATTAGATTTCTTAGCTTTATCTTCGAGGCGTTCACGTAGTTCGTTTGCAGCGGCATTGTTATATGCAAGAACCAAGATCTCCGATGGCTTTGCTAATCCTCGGTCTATCAGATCGAGGGTTTTAGCAACCATGACAGATGTTTTTCCAGTACCAGCTGCTGCAAGCACCATATTCCTATCATTGGAACGTAATACGCCCAAACGCTGTTCATTAGTTAATGGATTTGATTCTACGACATCAAAGAACTCTTTTCTTTTTATAAGTTGATACTCTTCATGCTGCTCGCGTATGTAGTCAATATTAAGAGGATGATATGATATTAGATTTTTTACCTTCTCTATTAGTTCAGGATTTAAATATCTTTCCCATTGTTCGCACTGGGCCTGATAGTCGTGGCTTAATGAAGTACATATTTGAGCAAGATTGTTCACCCAAGAATCTCTTGGGTACTCGTCAAAAGCAAGACTATAAAACTCGGTAACTTTCTGCTCTATTGTTGTTGTAATATGCTTTGCTATTAAATTATTTAGCGACTCAACGAAGCTATCTGAATCAGTACATCTAATAAATTTTTGTTTTTTAGTCTTACATCCAATTTTATAGGTAAGTATCCCGCCTAGAAATTTTCTTTCAAAAGTTGCAAAACTCCTGAAATCGGGTGCAGAATCATTTTCTAAAATAGTATCTTTTTTTGAGGTTACTAAATTATCTCCCTGCACAACAATAGTATCTGAGCCAAGGATTTTCCCAATGAAATTAAATGATAGCTTGGCTATGTAATCATTCATTAACAACTCTCTAATTAATGCGTCATGCGACTTATTTACTTGCCCACAAGTTGTGGTGCCAAATGAGTGATATCGTAACAGATTACATGAGTGGTTTGGTCACAAACCTATGAGTAGAGAAAACTAGATGAGAGGGCGATCACACCGAGCTGCATGTTTGGGATTGTGATGTCAACTGGCTGCACACCTGGTGTTGTTTGACCTCAAGAGCATGTGACATTGCGTACAAGCCCCATGGGACTGGCAACAATGTAGCACTCCATGCGGCCACGTTGGCAACAAGCGGGAAAGCAGCGCGTATCCACGCGCCAGCATCATCGTTGAAGATACTGCGATTCCAGATAGTTAACTGATAAAGCCAATAGAAAAGATCTTGATGAGTCCTCTTTATTCATGGCATGATAGTGTCATGGGTACTTCTGCACCCAGTTAGCCGACCTAGGCGAAGGTGTGTGACCAGCAGAGTGAAAGAAAATTCAATTAACCCTATTCTTCTATAGGGCGTATGTCGGCTAGCGCATCTAAATTGATGAAGGACAGGCGTATCATGAAACACCAAAACGATCACATCAAATTCCCTTCTGGTAATACCGTTGAATTCTGCCGTAAAAAAGCCAAAAAGCTCGCCAAGGAAAAGGGAATAAAGCTAGCCCAAGCGTTAGACATCATGGCTGAACTTAATGGGATTTCTGGTGGGTGGCACAATGCCATGCAGCAGCTTAATAATAAGCTTCAGCCTTCTGCGGTAATATCACCTAAACTACCTGAGAAATTGGAAAAACTGTTTGAAAAGATTGGTGCAGCAATACCTAAGCAGCCTGATCATGTTGAGCAGCTGATTAAAGATGCTGCAATGCCTAAGTTGCCCGCTAATGTTGAGCAGCTGATTAAAGACGCGGCAATGCCTAAGCTGCCTGCTAATGTTGATCGGCTGATTAAAGACGCTGCAATGCCTAAGCTGCCTGCTAATGTTGAGCGGCTGATTAAAGACGCGGCAATGCCTAAGCTGCCTGCTAATGTTGAGCGGCTGATTAAAGACGCTGCAATGCCTAAGCTGCCTGCTAATGTTGAGCGGCTGATTAAAGACGCTGCAATGCCTAAGCTGCCTGCTAATGTTGAGCAGCTGATTAAAGATGCTGCAATGACTAAGTTGCCCGCGAATGTTGAGCGGCTGATTAAAGATGCTGCAATGCCTAAGTTGCCTGATCATGTTGAGCAAATTCTTAAAACTGTTGATGTACTTATTCCGCGTGAAATAAGGGAGTATCAAAAGACACTGAAGCAGTTTGAGGATGTAGTTAACAAGCCGCTCTCTGACTTGAGGAAATAAGGCTTCATGTAATAGAGTGTACAGATATAGTTATCACTTGACACCGGCTTCAAACCGGTGTCTTTTATGCTACTAGGTTAGTAATGATGTTTTTATAAGCCCACAGAAGATCGCTTCCTAGCAGCTCATATCACCTCTTAGCGCCTACTCTTGGCTCTTTGCATCCAACGTCTGTTTAACGCCTTTTCTTGCAGTCATCATATACACAGCAAATAACCCTGTGATACCAGTAACACCTGCCAGTACAAACAAAAAAGCTCCAGATGAATGGCTAAGTACAAATGCTCCTATGAATGGCGCTATAAGCATCGCGCTGTTCTGGATTGCTTGCAGCCGTCCAGCTGCAATCCCAAGGCTTGCTTGAAAATTTTCAGCCAGGTATACATTTGATGAGATCGCAAATCTAGAACTGAAAAGCCCTACAACAAAAAATACTATAGCCAATGATGCCAATTGCAATGTAAAAGGTTCATATAATATGGGGGCGATCAAAATAAACATACACATAGTAATAAAGGCAGGGAATAAGATCTCCTCAATTAGTCCTTTAAGAGAAGAAGACGTAGCATTACGAGCACTCCACAACCCATACAGAAAGTTTCCTATAGCAGATGAAGATACTAATACACCAAGGGCACTTTTATCTAACCCGTTATCTCTAAGTAAAATTGGGAGTTGATTGTTGACCATGAAAACGGCGATAAAAAATATTGCCATTACTATGGCATATGAATTCCAACTTTCATTACTCAATGTTGATGGCTTTGAGCTTGGTGAATTGTCCAGTCCATCTTTAACTGTTGTAGTCTTTATTGTCCAGAACACAATGCAGCCAGCAAGCGTTAATCCACCTGAAATCAACAATGCATATTCGTCACTCCCGAATGACGCGATTGCTCCACCAAGTGCAGGGCCAGTTATCTTTGCTGCACTATTCATCATATTTAGCAAGGAATAGTAGCGAGTTCTGTTTTCCGCTGGTACACAACGAGCACTGATAACTGATATAGCTGGTGTGGCTATGCTATTAAATAGAGATCTAATTACAGCTATTGCCACAAAGATATATAGGTTGCTTGCAGTTAATAGTGCAACAGTCAGCAACGCCCTTAGCACGAGACTCGTACGCAACCAATAAAGAACTTTACAGCCATTAACCAAATTACTAATAAATCCGGTAAATATGATACCTGGCAATAGCATACTTGCGCCGATAATTGCTATCTCCATGCTATCAACTTGAAATCGATACACACATATTGTCAGTATGGCTATATAGTCAATCCATCCCCCGAACACGACCAACCCATCACCCAGTAAAAGTAGCTTGAGACGGTTTGAAAATGAATGAGTTATTTTATCCAAAAGAATACTCCTGCAACTTCATCTGCAATTTGAAGTGGTTTTGAAATTCCATTTTTTTCTCTAAATTCATCAACCGCTAGCTTACATCCTGGTAGATTATAATCATCAATGATGATGAATCCACCATCGGATATTAGGTGATATACGTTATCTAGAACGTCTTTTGTTGAGCTATACCAATCCGCGTCAATTCTTACAACACTAAACTTAACATTAGCAGCTGATAATGATGGTAGTGTATCTTCAAACCAGCCTGGCATGAAAATTATGTTATCATCGAGTAATCCATAACGATTAAAATTTTCCTTTACATCATCAATGCTTGCTAAGCAGTCCAGGTTATATATCGGGAGTGCCTTAGAAAATCGATACCAGAAATGATTTGCAAAAATCCCATCCTGGGTACTGGGAACCGGTAGACCTGAAAAGGAATCTGCTACATAAACCTTACGAGATGAGTTTAGGCTTTTCAGAACTCCAGCCATGTAGATTGAAGTCCCCCCTCTCAAAACCCCACAATCTAATACATCGCCAACAATCTTTTTTTCATTTGTGATTGTTATGGCATCTCGTATATTATTCAATGCGTCAATGCTAACGTATGTATGAATATTTCTAGATCTCTTGGTGTACTGAAGGATTTGAGTCAAGTCTTCTGCGCTGATATTAAGATTGATACCATCGTTCATTAATAAGTCTAGAGTCTTCTTTATTTCGTCCACTTCATCAGGTGTTGCTTTTGGACTATCAGGCTCATAGATTTTGTTTGTTAGCACTTTACTTAATAAATCAAGATACACGAAAACGCCCCTTTAATGTTACTCTAAAATGAGAATGCCAACATTAGCCAACTCTTGACAGAGCAGAACTTTCGACTCTAGGTTTAGGTCGCCAGAGAGCTGACTTGGAGTAAAGCAAACTAATCCACTTGAGCAAATATAATCTATTTCACCCTGACAATAATCAGGAAGAGTTACATTCGAAGGCCTTGAAACAAGCGGTTTTCCTGGGCTGATTGTCGAACTAAAATATATTGATATAGAACCGTCACCAGTTCTAGCTTGTATATCAACACCTTGCCTTAGCCGTAGCTTTGTTGACTCAGTAATCGCATGTGATGCAGCAAGAGTTTCCAGGCGTCTATCGCAGGTCTCATGTTTGGTTGCGCTATATGCGATATCAAAGTCAGCTTTAATTACATCAAAAGGTACTTTCTTTAATCGATCTAAAAGTAGTTTTGTATTTTTATCAAGAAGATCTCGTTCAGTGAATGGATAAATATTCTGTCTGAGTTCAACTATGTGCTCAGACATTAGCCGTAGGTATCCTTCCAGTACTTCAAAAATTTTTATTGGTTGCAAACCAATAGCCATATGTAATGAGTGGCTATCTAAGCATCGTGCAGAATGTGGCGCTCCTGCTGGAATATATAATATATCTCCAGGTTCTAGAATAACCTCAATTGATGGAGCTCCAAGATCGACATCTTTAAAGTTCTGTTGAAGTGGAAGAGTTGGATTATCGATTACCTTGTCCCAAACATGCCAAACTTTACGCCCTTCTAGTTGGACAACAAAAACTTCTGTGGTATCAAAATGCGTATCAAGGCCTGGGAAGTTTGCGCCAGTAAGGAATGGTTTTGCGAAAACATATCCACCAAAAATGTCCTCAAGGCTTTTGCAGATCTTAGCGATGTCACTGTGACGATTATCAAGATCTTCTAGCTTAAGTGTCGCACCAGATTTGAACGCTTCAAGTACGAATTCTCGTTGTGTTGTTGCTTGACCATGATAGGTCGGTATCGTTATTGCCACCCCATCCTTAGTTATTCTAACTAAGTTATGTAGCATGCCCTCTCCAGCAATCAAATAGCGATCAAAGTCAGCCAGGGTGAACATATTGATGAGACTGCTCTCTGCTCTTTGGAAGAGTGGCTTTTTTTCGAAGTAATTATTAAAAAAACTTTCTTGGTCAATAGACCCTATAATTTTATGCAACATTCTATAATCCCCTATTAAAAAAGGATGGTGTATACACACCATCCTTTTTCATACGTTCATATTCAGAACAGTACGTGCTGAACATGTTTCAGTGCAGCCGCAGAAACGAATTTAATATCCTTTTTATTCAGAGTCATTTTTTATTTCCTTATGAAATGAAGGTTGATGAATACCAGGAGCGAAGGCTCCAAACGGCGATTTCAATTTAATGGCCGAGAAGTTAGATGTAAACACCTTCTAGCAGGAAGATGCACGAGTGTTGATTATTTGTAACAAGCGATAATCCGTAGGATGTTGAGTCGAGTAGTGATATTGACTGAGGAAAATGCATATTTGATATAGAAAATTCAAATTCTTTACCAACATTAAGGCAAAAATATTTTTTTGACCCTAAGTGATTACTTATCTGGGTAACAAAAATCAATTGACATCTATATGTGAAATGTGGGTTTCACTATAAATTAGATTAATAGACTTCTTTTACACGTCTTGCGATTACTCAGTGGTTTTAAATCTGGTAAATGAGCTTGGTTATAGTTGTTTTGAAATAAATCAAACATACAAGCTATGTTATGCTCAGTCTCCTGCTCTACATGTAACCTCTGCATTGGTAAGCAAAGGTACAGAAAGCAGTAGCTCGTAGCCTATGATGAACATGGTGATATCAGACCGACTTCAACTCAGACAAGAATAGAGTCAAGGACGCTCAAAGACATGTTCTGTTGAGAGTAGTAGGTCAGGAGTGAAACGCTAGAGCGACCCGTCATCACATAATGTGACCGTATCTGTGTGTATTGGGATCCCATGGGTTTGTAAAATCGTTCCGGTTGTGACAACCAGGGTCGGGTAGCAGGGGGGGGTAAGGATGGCGTTACAGTAACGCCGTATGCGATCTGTTCATGTGTAGCGAATGCTAGCAGAGAAGTGCTTGCATAGGTAAAACAATCATTTTTTAAAAGCACGTTTTTTATTTCCACCCTACAGGGCGAATATAACCACACCTAACTGAGGTTATGTTGCTGTTTTCTGTTTATAGACATATAACTTACTACTAAGTGATGAAGCGTTGATGTCTTAAGCCAAGTTCATGTACAGGACCTTAAGCGTTGAGTCCCTTTAAAACTCCTTCCAAGGTCCTGTTCTGTATCGATTTTCTCTGCTTGGTTCGGCAAGCGTTCTTGGCCAAATAATCAGCTGCCCATTCCAGTCTT
>NZ_JABERS010000082.1:0-6949 GCF_013168745.1 Aeromonas sp. TW 6
GACGATTAAAAAGTGTGAAGGCGATCCTGACTATAAAGTTAACTGCATATCACAGGCCTATAAGTATTTGTTTTGTAGGCAAAAAACTATTTTTAATTTTTAACAAAATGTTCACGATCTCGCCCTGCAAGGTATTCGAAGAGTACTGTCAGGCGGCATAGGCGAGTGTCGCACTACGAAGTTGAATTCGCGAAGTGATAAAAAGTGTATGGAAATATAGGGGCCAATCGACTAAAGTCTTTTTCGTTAACTGTGGCATAAATCAGCATCGCCTGATGTTTCTGGTTCTATGCGAATTCACAGTGTGCTCATTGATTCGTAATTCACTCTGACAAGGAAATGGAAATGAAAAAGGTTCTTCTTTCTGCAGCAATGGCAACCGCGTTTTTTGGCATGACTGCTGCCCATGCAGCTGATACCACTGTTGGCGGCGGCCAGGTTAATTTCTTCGGTAAAGTTACCGATGTATCCTGTACTGTTTCCGTTAACGGCCAGGGCAGCAATGCTAACGTTTATCTGGCTCCGGTGACTTTAACGGAAGTTAAAGCGGCTGCTGCCGATACCTACCTGAAGCCGAAATCGTTTACTATCGACGTTTCTGACTGCCAGGCTGCTGATAAAACTGCACAGGATGATGTGAGCAAACTGGGCGTGAACTGGACCGGTGGTAACCTGCTGGCTGGCGCAACGGCTAAACAGCAGGGCTACCTGGCCAACACCGAAGCCGCTGGCGCGAAGAATATCCAACTGGTTCTGTCTACTGACAACGCTACCGCGCTGACCAAAAAAATCATCCCGGGCGACAGCACTCAGCCTAAAGCGGTCGGCGACGCATCTGCCGTTCAGGGTGGCGCGCGCTTCACCTACTACGTCGGCTACGCGACCAGCACCCCGACGACTGTTACCACCGGTGTGGTTAACAGCTATGCGACTTACGAAATTACTTACCAGTAATTCCGTCAGAAAATAAAACTGCCCCGCGATGGGGCAGTTAATAACAATAATAAAGCGGCAATGTCCGCCGCTTGTATTTTTATTCTGAGGTCAGCATGAAGCGTATTGCCCTTTTTTTCTGTTTCATTTTTAGTTTTGCGGCCCATGCCAACAATATTATTGTTAACGGTACCCGCTTTATTTATCCAGGAAATGAAAAAGAAATAACGGTACAGCTTTCAAATAACGCCGACCGTCCGGCGCTGGCGCAGGCCTGGCTGGATAACGGCGATGCCGATGCCACACCGGATACCATTACCACCCCGTTTATTATCACCCCGCCGATTTCGCGCGTTGACGCCAAGAGCGGCCAGACGCTGCGTATTAAGCTCGGCAGCAGCGCCGGTCTGGCGAAAGATAAAGAGACGCTGTGGTGGCTGAATCTGCTGGAAATTCCGCCGGTGGTGGCCAATCAGAAAAATGAAGGCCAGAACGTGCTGCAGCTGGCGATCCGTTCGCGCTTTAAATTTATTTATCGTCCTGCCGGACTGGGCAACCGCGATGCGGCGGCCGAGAAGCTGACCCTGACCGCCAGCGGCAGTAGTCTCGCCATCAACAACCCGACGCCGTTCTACATTACCGTCAGCCGTATTTCCCGCGACGGCGGTAAAGCCCTGAACAGCAAAACCGTGATGCTGGCGCCGCAGTCCAGCCAGACGGTGGCGCTCTCCTCCGCCGTCAACCGCGGCGAAACCCTGACCGTTAACAACATTAATGACTATGGCGCCGATGTCGCAGTGAAAGTGGCCGTTAAATAAGGGAAAAGCTAATGAAGCAGAGGTCATTCTGCCCGGGAAGATTAAGCACCGCGATCGCCATCGCGCTGTGCTGCTTTCCGCCATTTTCCAGCGGACAGGAAAACCCGGGAACGGTATATCAGTTTAACGACGGCTTTATTGTCGGCAGTCGCGAAAAGGTCGATCTGTCGCGCTTTTCGACCAGCGCGATTACCGAAGGCACTTACTCCCTTGACGTCTACACCAACGACGAGTGGAAAGGGCGCTACGATTTACGCATCGCGCGCGATAAAGATGGTCGGCTGGGCGTCTGCTACACCAAAGCGATGCTGGCCCAATATGGCATCGCGGCGGAAAAGCTCAATCCGCAGCTGAGCGAGCAGGAGGGCTACTGCGGTAGCCTCAAATCCTGGCGCAACGAAGAAAACGTCAAAGACAACCTGGTCCAGTCCTCCCTGCGGTTGAACATTTCGGTACCGCAGATCTATGAAGATCAACGCCTGAAAAACTATGTCAGCCCGGAGTTCTGGGACAAAGGTATTACCGCGCTCAATCTTGGCTGGATGGCGAACGCCTGGAACAGCCATACCTCTTCGGTAGGCGGGTCGGATAACAGCAGCGCCTATCTGGGCGTCAACGCCGGTCTGTCGTGGGACGGCTGGCTGCTGAAGCACATCGGCAACCTGAACTGGCAGCAGCAGCAGGGTAAAGCGCACTGGAACAGCAACCAGACCTATCTCCAGCGCCCTATCCCACAGCTCAACTCCATCGTCAGCGGCGGGCAGATTTTCACCAATGGTGAATTTTTCGACACTATCGGTCTGCGCGGGGTTAATCTTTCCACCGATGACAATATGTTCCCGGACGGCATGCGCTCGTATGCTCCGGAAATTCGCGGCGTGGCGCAGAGCAACGCCCTCGTCACCGTGCGTCAGGGCAGCAATATTATCTATCAGACCACCGTTCCGCCCGGACCGTTTACCCTGCAGGATGTCTATCCTTCCGGCTATGGCAGCGATCTTGAGGTCTCGGTGAAAGAAGCGGATGGCTCGGTAGAAGTGTTTAGCGTGCCTTACGCCTCCGTTGCTCAGCTGCTGCGCCCGGGCATGACCCGCTACGCGCTCTCCGCCGGTAAAGTGGACGACAGCGCGCTGCGCAACAAGCCGATGCTCTATCAGGCGACCTGGCAGCACGGGATCAACAACCTGTTGACCGGCTACACCGGGGTCACCGGTTTTGACGACTATCAGGCCTTCCTGGTGGGGACCGGGATGAACACCGGCATCGGCGCGCTCTCTTTTGACGTCACCCATTCGCGGTTGAAGAGCGATGCCCATGATGACTCGGGTCAGAGCTATCGCGCGACCTTTAACCGCATGTTTACCGATACCCAGACCAGCATCGTGTTGGCGGCGTATCGCTACTCGACGAAAGGTTATTACAACCTCAACGACGCGCTGTACGCCGTCGATCAGGAAAAAAATAGTCGCAGCAACTACACCCTGTGGCGGCAAAAAAACGGCATGACCTTCACGGTGAACCAGAACCTGCCGGACGGCTGGGGCGGGTTTTATCTCAGCGGCCGTATCTCCGATTACTGGAACCGCTCCGGGACCGAGAAGCAGTATCAGGTCAGCTACAACAATTCATTTGGTCGTCTCTCCTGGTCGGCGAGCGCGCAGCGCGTCTATACGCCAGACAGCTCCGGTCATCGTCGCGACGATCGTATTTCACTCAACTTCAGCTACCCGCTGTGGTTTGGCGATAACCGCACCGCCAACCTGACGTCGAACACCTCGTTCAATAACTCGCGCTTTGCCAGCTCGCAGATTGGTATCAACGGTTCGCTGGACAGTGAAAACAACCTTAACTACGGCGTGTCGACCACCACCGCCACCGGCGGTCAGCATGATGTGGCGCTCAACGGCAGCTACCGTACGCCATGGACCACCCTCAACGGCAGCTACAGCCAGGGCGAAGGCTATCGTCAGAGCGGCATTGGCGCCAGCGGGACGATGATCGCCCACAGCGGCGGCGTGGTGCTCTCACCGGAAAGCGGCTCGACGATGGCCCTGATTGAAGCCAAAGACGCGGCCGGGGCGATGCTTCCGGGATCGCCGGGCACCCGTGTGGACAGCAATGGTTACGCCATCCTGCCGTATCTGCGCCCGTACCGGATTAACGCCGTGGAAATCGACCCGAAAGGCAGCCATGACGACGTGGCCTTCGATCGCACCGTGGCGCAGGTTGTGCCGTGGGAAGGCAGCGTGGTTAAGGTCGCGTTCGGCACTAAGGTGCAGAACAACCTCACCCTGCAGGCGCGCCAGGCGAACCACGAGCCGTTGCCGTTTGCGGCAAGTATTTTCTCCCCCGACGGCAAGGAGATCGGCGTTGTCGGCCAGGGCAGCATGATGTTTATCAGCGATGCGAACGCCAAACGCGCGATTGTGAAGTGGAGCGGCGGGCAGTGTTCGGTGGATCTGGGACAGCAAACAACAAAGGATAGCGTATGTCGCTGAGGAAATTACTAACGCTTTTTATCGTCTTAATGGCGCTGGGAACCACCTCGTCCTGGGCCTCCTGTACGCGTCTCTCATCGCCAACGGTGATGCTGGACATGGTGGTGGGCAGGGTGGTGGTGCCCCCGGATCTGCCGGTGGGCTCGGTGATCCTTACCCGCGACTGGACGATGAGCGCTCCCGGCGGGGCAAGCTATCGCTGTACTTCCGGCACCAACCGCTTTGCGGCGAAGATCGTGTCGCCAGGGGCCACGGACCTTGGAAATAAAATCTACTCCACCAACGTGCCGGGAATCGGCATGCGTTTCAGCCGCGGCGGCGAAACGGTAAATATCGTCTATCCCGACGTCTATTCGTCCCGAGTGTATAACACCACCAACTATTCCCTTGAAGGATCACGTTTTACGCTGGAGATTTTCAAAACCGCGGCAACCACCGGCAGCGGCACCCTGGCGGCGGGTAAGTACACCTCCTACGACTGGGAGAGCGGCGTTAACCCGATCCTCGAAACCTATCTGAGCGCCAACGCCATCACCGTGGTCTCGCCCTCCTGTTCAGTGCTGAGCGGGAAAAATATGAATGTCGATGTGGGTTCCATCCGGCGCACCGACCTGAAAGGGGTCGGCACCACCGCCGGCGGGAAGGATTTTAATATCGACCTGCAGTGCAGCGGCGGCCTGAGTAAAACGGGATATGCCAACATTAGCACCTCGTTCTCCGGTACCCTGGCCACCAGCACTACCGCTACCATGGGCGCCTTGCTGAATGAAAAAGCCGGCAGCGGGATGGCGAAAGGCATTGGCATCCAGGTGCTGAAGGATGGCTCCCCGCTGCAGTTTAATAATAAATACACCGTCGGCCGCTTGAATAATCAGGAGACCCGCTACATCACCATACCGCTGCACGCGCGTTTTTATCAGTATGGCCCGACGACCAGCACCGGCGAGGTGGAGTCGCATATGATCTTTAACCTGACGTACGATTAATACGGGAGGGGGAATGAAGGGATTGCCGAAAAACACTATCGCGTGGCTGCTATTTTGCGGCAGCCTCGCCGCCCCCTCGGCGTGGGGTTTTGAGACCAATTACGATCGCGGACGGGTCGATTTTGCCGGGCGGGTGACGGATATTTCCTGTAGCATCGCGCTAAACGGCGGCCAGCATGCCGGCAGCGGTAATGTCTGGCTGGCGCCGGTCAGCCTGGCGGAAGTCCACGATCGCGGTGCCGGGGCGTTTATGAAACCGCAGCCGTTTACCCTGGCACTGTCAAACTGCCAGCTGCGCCATGATGGTGGGGCAGCCTCGCAGGATGAGGTGCGTCGGGTCAGCGTGCGCTGGGTCGATGGTTTTTTACTGACGGCGGTCGGTAACGAAAACGCCGGGTATCTGGCCAATACCTTGCCGGATGGAGCGCAGAATATTTATCTGGCCCTATCGACTAACGATAATAATACGCTGGATAAGAGTAATAAAATTGTCCCGGCGGACCCGCAGCAAAATCAGGTGCGTTTGCAGGAAAGCGCGGTCAGCGGCGGCCTGTTCACCTATTACGTTGGCTATGTTTCGCCAACGCCGAAAAGCGCCACCAGCGGGCCGATTACCAGCTGGGCAACGTGGGAATTAGTTTATAATTAAGTGACGTTAAAAAGCCGGGAATTCCCGGCTTTTTTTACATGGCAATATCATCGGGGCTTTGTTGAATAAATCAGATTTCGGGTAAGTCTCCCCCGTAGCGGGTTGTGTTTTCAGGCAATACGCACGCTTTCAGGCATACCTGCTTTCGTCATTTTGTTCAGCGCTCGTACCAGGGCCATAGCCTCCGCAACCTGACCATCGTAGTCACGCAGCGTCAGTGAACCCCCGAACAGCTGTTTTACCCGGTACATCGCCGTTTCCGCTATCGAGCGACGGTTGTAATCTGTTGTCCATTTCCACCGCGCATTACTCCCGGTCATTCGCTGATTAGCCACTGCACGGTTACGGTCTGCATATTCACCGGGCCAGTAACCCGCGCCTTTTCGGGGTGGGATAAGCGCGCTGATTTTCTTACGCCGCAGTTCATCGTGACAGAGCCGGGTGTCGTAAGCGCCGTCTGCCGATGCTGCCCTGATTTTTCTGTGAGTCTGCCGGATAAGACCCGGGAAGGCTTCTGAGTCCGTCACATTGTTCAGCGACAGGTCTGCACAGATGATTTCATGTGTGTTGCTGTCAACTGCCAGATGCAACTTTCGCCATATACGACGGCGTTCTTTGCCGTGTTTTTTGACTTTCCATTCGCCTTCACCAAAGACCTTCAGCCCGGTGGAATCAATCACCAGATGCGCGATTTCACCCCGGGTGAACGTTTTGAAACTGACATTAACCGACTTTGCGCGCTTGCTGACACTGGTGTAATCCGGGCAGCGCAACGGAACATTCATCAGTGTAAAAATGGAATCAATAAAACCCTGTGCAGCCCGCAGGGTCAACCTGAACACGCGTTTAATGACCAGAACGGTGGTGATGGCGAGATCAGAATAGCGCTGAGGTCTTCCCCGTGATGAAGGCGTTGCCGACTCATACCAGGCCTGAATCCGTCATTCCGCACCTGATTTTGCTATTTTCAGTGCTTGACGGCGATCGGCCGTTCTGATCTATTACTCTCTTTTGCAGGTAGATCATCATGGCCGCACCCGCTATCTCGATCCGTAACCTCGATCA
>NZ_JABERS010000083.1:0-6845 GCF_013168745.1 Aeromonas sp. TW 6
CCCTCGCCCTTCTCTCTGAAATTCCTTGAGGGATGAATGAACGCCCTGCGAGCGCTGTTACCGCCACTGTGGCTCAACTGAGTTGAGTCTGAATGGTTCTTGTGGCGAAACCCTCGACGCGATCACCAAATCGCCGTTCAGGTCGGAAAATGGGCCGATCGCCTGCCAAAAGCAGTGTGCATAATGCCCATTATGTTTAATTGGCCTTTTTACCAGGGAAAACGGGCCGTTCGCCCCGTTCTGGCAGCAGAGGGGCCATTTAGAGTGCTCAGGCAGGGCTGCCGAGGCGGTTTGGCGGCTGAAAGTTTGCGACGGTTTGGGAGAGGTTTTGGCCGCGATCTCTGGCCTATCCGGTTTCGGCCAAACTGGGCGGTGAGTGGCCCAGATCTACGCCACAGGGACGCCAGACGAGCAGGAGGCCGCACGGGCTGAGGCTTGACAGGATAGGGATGCAGATTTAAGGTGATTTATCCCTGTGGGGCCTAATCACTAGCTCGCCGAGCCTAACAGCCCGGCCTAAATCACATTCGAGTGTGTAATTCGCTTTGCGCTGTCGAATCACCTCACGACCATGACGTCCTCAAGGGACATGTGGTCCCTGGGGCGATTTGTCATGCCTGAATTTCCCCAAACACAGCCAGTACCGAGTGGCTGCCACGCAAAGCGGATTCCTATTCCAATTGATTTTTCTGATTTCCCCAACTGAGAAATCCCTTCTTTTATTGCACAAAATGCAATAACTGAATATTTCTCGCCAGTCGAGCTCAACTGGATAATCTCGGGCGCACTGAAACTCACGGGTGGATGTGGACGGTCGAAATCTAAAGATGGAGACCTTGCAATACAGTGTTATGCGACTGCAACACGCATCTGCGCATTTATGCGTTTAACGACCCAGTATACCTTGTAGGCGTTTCTTACTTTATAGACCAATACCTTGTAGGCGTTTCTTACTTTATAGACTAATACCTTGTAGGCGTTTCTTACTTTATAGACTAATACCTTGTAGGCGTTTCTTACTTTATAGACCAATACCTTGTAGGCGTTTCTTACTTTATAGACCAATACCTTTCAGGAGTTTCTTACTTTATAGACTAATACCTTGTAGGCGTTTCTTACTTTATAGACCAATACCTTTTCAGGTATTCCTTGCTCTAAGGATCACGCCACGCACGAATAAGCCTCCGGCGGAGCCTTGCGGCCACTGCCTCCCACCGGGTAGCCGATGAGATGCGATGCGATGATACCCAGCCCCCCCCCCCTGCCGTCTCTGTTTGACAGAGACGGCCAGCGCCAACCCAGCGCTATCCCTTAGCCCTCGGGCCATGCCGCCAGATCTCACTGGCACGAAAACGCACGAAAACAGGCCAGCCGGACGCTCGGCGCAGTCGATCTCGACCCGCGCCCTGCTTGCAGGAGCCCCCTGCCATAGCAGCCCCCTCCGCTCTGCGGAACAATCACGCTCACCGCGTAAGGAGATGTAGAAAAAAAAGCCCCCCACGACACGCACAGTCGAAAACAGGTGCAAAACACTCACCACCAGGAACAGGGGATGGGGCATCAAAACGTAATTTCAATCAATCAATATGGAGATTTGATATGGCGAGATGTGATCGGGCAAACCCCGATTCACGAAATTTTGGCCTCGGCAGCCGGGATATGGGCTATGCCGGGCGCAGCGCCCTGCGCGAGGGAATGCAGAGCCACAGTTCGATCGCCACGATGGCCGATCGCTGGGGCCAGTTCGCCAGTTGGGCGCGTGAGGAGGCGGGGATCAGGGACATGCGGCACATCGAGACGGCCACCCTGCGCGGTTATGCCGCCCACCTGATCGCGCGGCTGGAGCAGGGGGAGATCAGCCCCGCCACCGCCCAAAATGCGCTCTCCGCCGTTAACCGGGTCATGGAGATAGCCCGAGGCGACCGGGCCGTGCGGCTCGACCCCGTGCGCGAGGCGGGGCTGCCGACCCGTAGCGGGATCGCTACCACCGATCATGCCGTGCCGGTGTCCCAGCACGACACCGCCGTGGCCGCCGTCTCCGAGCGGGTGGGAGCCCTGCTGAGCCTCCAACGTTCGTTGGGATTGCGGTTCGAGGAGGCGGCCAAACTCGACGCCCAACGGGCGCTTGCCCAGGCCGAACGGCACGGCCAGATCCGCATCGAGGACGGCACCAAGGGCGGGCTCGTGCGGCAGGTTCCCTGCCAATCACCCGCCCAGCACCACGCACTGGCCCAGGCCGCCGCCCAACAGGAGGGCCGCTCGTTGATCCCGCCCTCAATGTCCTACAAGGACTTTAGGA
Source organism: Aeromonas sp. TW 6 (assembly GCF_013168745.1). Lineage (NCBI taxonomy): Bacteria > Pseudomonadati > Pseudomonadota > Gammaproteobacteria > Aeromonadales > Aeromonadaceae > Aeromonas > Aeromonas sp. TW 6. The sequence goes on from NZ_JABERS010000083.1 coordinate 2,300, forward strand.
CGGCTGCCTATAGCGAGCTGCGCAGCGCGGGCATCCGGTCGCACGGCGAACGACACGCCTACGCCCAGGGACGGTACGAAACCCTGGTGGGTGCCCCCGCGCCCGTCGCGGCCGGGATCGGTCACGGTGCCGACCATCATCGGTTTTTAGCCGCCCAGTTGGGGATCGAGGTCGCGGCGGCGCGGGAGCTGGATTTGCAGGCCCGTGAGCAGGTGGCCGCCGAACTGGGGCACGGGCGGATCGACGTGACCAACTCATATCTGGGGTAATCAGCGATGAACAGCATGGAAAACTGGGTACGCGAGCGGGTGGATGTCTACCTGCGACATGGCGGCAAAACCAGCCGCCGGGCCACCGTGCAGCGACTCTGCACCATCTTGAGCGACATCCGCCAGCATGAACAGGGGGTGAGGCTACCGCCCCAGGTAGGACGGGCCCATCTACACCGCTATTGGGCCCGTCACAGCCACCTTTCCGAGCGGACGCGACAGGATCATTGGTATGCGGTGCGGCTGTTGTGGGCGCTACTGGACAGGGCTGGCCAGCCGCCCCGTCCTCCGTTACAATCAAATTTCGATTTTGATTAGTCAAAATAGGATTGTGATATGGAAGAGCTGCAAGCCAAGTGGACGTTCGACCAGGGCGGGTTTGCCAAGGCGATGATCGTACCCACGCCGATGGGGACCGGATACCATTTGCACCTGGTGAAATTCGGTAAACAGAGCGAAACCGTAGTGCTGGAACGGCAGCGCGGCGGCTGGCGAGTATTCAAGAGCATCGATGCTGCGGCCAACACCGCCAACAGCATCGGTTTCCGGCGCATCGAGGTCGACCTTAGCAGCCGCTAAGAACGTTAAACCACCAAGACAAAACCCGCTCCGTGGATAAGCCCTCCTGCCCACAGGCCAAACACACGGCCTGATGGACAGCCCTTCGGGATCGGGCTTAACCACCTCGCCAAGATCCTCTCTCTGGTTTTTTAACGGAACAAGAAACGCCCTTCGGGCGCTGTTATCTGATAAGGCTTGTTTGGATCACTCCTGCGAGATTTTGGAGAGGTAGCGGCTGACACTTGCCGAACCGATCCCTAAATCCTCGGCAATATCGCGATTGCTGTAGCCCAGCGCCTTAAGCCGTTGCACCTCTGGCAGCAGCTCTGCGCGTGTCTTGCCGCTGTTGCTGGGTCTGCCCCCTCCCTTGGATACCTTGCCCCCCTTGGCCCCTCGATACCCCTGTACCTGGCTAAACCCTGCTGGGGTGAACCGTTGCCACACCCAACGGGCGACACTCTTGGCCGTGGCCTTGATCTCCGACACAGGAAGCGGGCCGCCCTGCTCCCGTCCAAACGTATTGGCGCTTTCACAAGCAGCTCTCACTGCATCGGCCCAAGCCTCATACCCGTTAGGCCGCCAGAACTCTCTAACGGCGCTGTAGGCCCATTCACGCACGTTATCGAACAGGGTGACGTTACGCCCCAGCCCGCTCGCCTCTTTGCGGCTGCGGCGGTTATAGGCCGCCATATCGGCATCTGGGCAGAACTCCGCGAGGTAGTCGAGGGAATAGGGCTCAATGCCGTGCCATACCGTCCACCAATCGCTGTGTACGGGGTTTTTGGTGATAAGGCCAACATACCCAACGTCAGCACCCAGCCGATGCGCCAAAACGTGTTCTATGGCCGCCAGATAGCGCAACGGCTTTAGCCTAGCCGCATTGGTACGTGCCACGGGCGCGGCTAGCAAATAGCCAAGATGGTAATTCCCGTTCTCGGGGTTGATCGAGATCCAATGCGGAGCGGGCAAACCACGCTCCCGCCATTCGTGATACCCATCTCGCCGACGCAGCTCATGCGGTTTCTTGTCCACGTCAAACACCAGACAGGATACATGGGGCGGTGGGTTGTACTGGATATGGCGATAGCCCAGCGCAGTAGCCTGCGGACGAATGAGCAGCCCTGACGATTTATCATCAGTGCAGTAAGGGCGACGAGGGAGACGTTCGATGAATGCAGCAGCTAGAAGCGCTGGTTTTACCATCTGGCACCGCGCTTATTGGCGGCTCTGGGTTGTTTGATGTGATCCATGTGGTATTCTTGTTCCTGTGATTAAGTCACGGCCCCGAACTCTCTGTAATCTCCCGCCAAGTTGATCAACAGAAGTTCGGGGTTTGTCTTTTCTGGACAATACGTTACTGCATCACTCCGCTATAGAGCAATGTTCAAGATCCTCAACAGACACAATCCCACTACCGATGAGCTTTTGTGGGGGGGTAGGCTATCGCCACAATACAATAATTCGTGCTACCAACCCCCAGCCAATGAGACAATGAAAGCAACAAAAGGAGAGGGTTAATTATGTCGAACAAGTATTTTTCAAGTGTATGTTTTTGGGTTTTCATTTCTGGCGATAAATTTATCGACCTATTCAATAATAATGTATTTATTATCATTAACGCCTGATTTGAATGCACTATCTGGGGCATCTGCAAGCTTTTCAAAAGTTTTAAACTGCCCGTGTTGGAGGTTGCAACCAAAAAGAGCCAACTCCCATGGAGTAGACTGTATGCCTATTGTTAGCGTTAAAAGTCCGTCATTGATCATTTTAAGGTACTTCATAACTTCTGGGTTTTCATTTTCATATGATAAGCAGGATGATTTAACCTTGCCGGATTGCTGTTGTTCGGTACATGCCTTATATACAGCCTCGCAAACTCTAAGCTCTGTTACACTTGGCTCAGCAAAAGCTGAATTGCAAACAAAATAAATAACAAGAAAAAAACAACTATATTTTCTACTCATAGGTACCTGCCAATTTTCAATTGTATATATCGCCACGATGACCAATCATCACAGCAACAATAACCATTTCGTTATCCCGGATCTCACACACAACACGATAATCACCAACTCGATATCGCCAGTAGGTACGCAGATTACCTGTTAACGCCTTGCCTGCATCCCTTGGGTCTTCCAGCATCATCACCCGCCGCAGGTACTTGGTGATCCGCTGAGCTTGGGTTTTATCCAGCCGTGCTAACTGCTTCGCTGCGGTGTCGGTCAGTTCAACTTTCCAAGCCAAGGTCGCGCTCCACATCATCCAGTGAGAACAGGCGCTCTTCGCCCTTGCGAACCTTCTCCATCACCCGCTCGGCCAGGTAGTAATCTTCCAGCTCTTCCAGGTGCGTCAAGATGGCCTCACGGGCATAGAAGGTCTTGGTTCTCCCCGTCTCTTGCGCCAAGTGCGCCAACCGAGCTTCGATCTCCGAAGGCAAGCGAATCGCTAACATAGTCCACCTCTCACACCATTGATATACGCGTATATCATACCTCAAACGCAAGCCCCTGCAACGAGGCCTGCCCGTTACTGTCGCGGCGCGACACGGAAGTTCGCCGCGTCCACCTCGAAGCGGCGCACGCCGATCTCCTCTAGGTAGGCTTGCAAGGTATCGAGCTTACGAAACACTCTGACCTGCTTGCTGCGCTGGGCGGCCAAGGCGCGTTCGGCCAGGCCGTAGCGCACCAGCAGCGACCAGCCGCCGGGCTGGCCAACGGCGATCACGACGCGGACGGCGCCCGCTGCCACCAGTTGCACCAGGGTGGGATGAGTGATGGTGTCCATGTGGTCTAAACTAGCGATTCTTGTGGTCTGTACTAGCAGGTTCATGTAGTCTATGTGAGCGTTTCGTGTGGTCTATATGAGCGATTCATGTGGCCTAAATCAGCGACCGATGACCACGCATACGCCTGCTGGTAGTCCTGCGGCGTACCTTGACCGGTGGCATACATCGCCCCGAGGGCGAATTGTGCACCAGCATTCCCCTGCTCGGCGGCTTTGCGATACCAGACCACCGCCTGGGCAGCATCCTGTGGCACGCCTAGGCCGTTGTCGTACCTAAACCCGAGGGAGAATTGTGCGTCAGCATCCCCCCGCTCGGCAGCTTGCTGGACATCAGCCAGTGGCTCCTTGGGCCAATCTTTGGCCTGCAACGGCTGGATGAGCGCTAACAGTGCCAATAAAACCAGCTCAATACTCCAAATCACCTTCATTCATCGTTCTCCATGAGCTCTGACTACGGTTAGTTCGTCTCATCTCGCCCATCATACCAACCAAACCAGCTCCATTAAGTCATTAATTATTTGATCTCTCTTCTTGTTCTTTAGATCTCTTTTCATTAGATCAAGATACAGATCAAGATAAAGATAGGAACGGTAAGTCATTGATTCATAAGCGTTAAAATTGACAAATAAATGGTATACCTTCACATTTCGATGTTATACCTTCACATTTCGATGTTATACCTTCGTTTTTCGATGCTATACCTTCACTTTTCGATGCAATCGTGCGGCCTGCCGCGCTTCGCTTGCCTCCGATTCAGCTCCTTAGGGCGAACAGATGCCGTGCGTCGTGAATCCGGACTTACTCACCCTCGCCCTTCTCTCTGAAATTCCTTGAGGGATGAATGAACGCCCTGCGAGCGCTGTTACCGCCACTGTGGCTCAACTGAGTTGAGTCTGAATGGTTCTTGTGGCGAAACCCTCGACGCGATCACC
>NZ_JABERS010000084.1:0-6815 GCF_013168745.1 Aeromonas sp. TW 6
GATCTGCTGTCGCCAAAAATCAGCACGTTCTTGAGTGGTCATAGTGAAAATCCAGCGAAGAGGTAATGGATTTCAAGTGTGACGAGCTGATTTTGGGAAAAAAAGATGCCGATTCAAGGGCGCTTACCAACAATCAGGGTTGGCCAGTGATATTACGCTTTATGCGCTATTAAAGACTGGCCCTGATTAATGTAGGGGGAATATTGATTATCTCTATTATGGTAGAACCAGTCTTCCCTTTATCTATGACGGATAGATGTGATTCTGAAAGTTGTTAATCCATTGCTCGGTCATTGATTGCCTGGTAATTGATCTGCTTGAGAGGTCACCGTTGATAGTGTTATCGCCTCGCATATCTGCTCCACCGCGTTGAGGGCGCGGGGGGTGAAGCGGTGCAGTTCATCGGCGTTGATGAGGGCGAGCCGCTGGTGTTTGACGGCGTCCAACATGGGCCACTGCCGCCAGTGATCCAGCACGGAAGGATCCTGGCCGCCAGCCAGGATAAGTCCGGGATTGGCCTTGATCACCTGCTCCAGCCCGACCTGGGGGTAGGCTGCTCCCGTCGTCGCCATGATGTTGCGTCCGCCGCAGAGGGTGATGGCCTGCCCCGGCCAGGTCGAATTATTGACGCTGGTGAGCGGCGGGTACCAGAGCTGATAGAAGACAGACAGGGGCTTGGGCTCGCCGTAGCGCGCCGCCAGGGCGTCGAGCCGGGTCAGATAGGCGCGGGTTTGCTCGTCGGCTCTGGGCGTGAGCCCGAGAAGGTGCCCCAGGCTGCGCATCTCGGTAGCCAGGGAGGCAAAGTCGGTGGGCTCCGAGTAGAAGACGGGGATGCCGAGGCGCTCGACCGGGCCCAGCATGCTGGCCTGGGCGGAGCGCCAGGCCACTACCAGATCCGGCTTCTGGGCCAGCAGCGCCTCGAGGTTGATGCTGCGATAGTTGGCCACCCGGGGGAGGTTGGCCACCTCGGCGGGGTAATCGGAGGCATCGTCGGTGGCGACCACGCGATCCCCGGCGCCGATATCGAACAGCAGTTCCGTCAGATGGGGAGTGAGGCTCACGATGCGCTGCGGCGGGGTGGCCATGGCGCACAGTGAGGTGCCCAGCAGGCAGACAAACAGGCCCAGGGCACGAAGGGAAACGCGATCAGCCATGATTGAGCGCCATCCATGTCAGGAGCAGCGAGAGCCCGAGCCAGCCCCAGCCGGTCAGTTGCAGACGCTGCAGCAGGCGCAGGGGCAGGTTGGCATCGGGTTCGCTCCCCTCATCAAATACCGGAAAGCGCACCAGCTGGCCCTGATAGTAGCGGGGGCCGCCGAGTCGGCGGCCCGTGGCCCGGGCCAGCAACGCGAGCAGGACCCCCATGGCGGGATGAGGCCAATGCAGCGCAGGCCGCACTCTGTTGCCCAGCCCGCGCACCTGGGTCAGGCACAGGGGGAGTGCCAGCAGCAGGATGGCGGGGGCGCAGAAACCCTGATAGAGCGCCGCAGCCGGGCGGCCGAAGTGGACGAACGCGCTTTGCTTGGGGTTCCACGCCAGATGGGTCAACTGGGCGAGCCGCACCAGCAGGGCACCCTGTACCCCGGCCAGGGCAAAGCCCAGCAGGGGGGCGGCCCACTGACCCACGAGGCGCAATACGCAGGTCTCGCTCACCGCCTTGTTCAACCCCATCACCGAGAGCTTGCCGGTCTCCCGCTTGAGCCAGGGGGCGGCCTGCAGCCTCGCCACGACCAGCGTCTCCTGGGTTGCCAGGGCGCAGCTCCCCTGGGCGAGTTCCCGCAAGGGGCGGGATTCGAGCATCAGCAGCAGGAACAGGAGGTCGAACAGGGGCTCGGAGAGGGAGAGATTGCGCATTGCCCAGAGACCGGCAGCGCAGGGCACCCAGACCATCAGCAGGGCAAGGAGCCCGGCCTGGCTCTGCTGGCGTGGCGTGCCGTCGGGGCGATAGACCTTCTGGCCGAGGCGGGTGAGCAGAGGCACTGCTGCGCCGGGTCGAAAGCGTGCGGGCCAGGGCAGCAGGGCCTCCAGCAGGGCGGCCCCCACCATGATGCCCGCCGTCGTGGAGGCGAGGGCGGTCATCAGGACATCCCAGGAGGGGGCGTCGATCACAGCTTGCCGAGCAGCGCGATGATCACTTCGGCGGAGTGTTGACCCGCCACCTCGATGAAGGCATCGAAGGATTCCACCTGCTCCTTGCCGGCGATGTCCGACATGGCCCGTACCACCAGATAGGGCACCTTGAACATGTGGCACACCTGGCCGATGGCGGCCCCTTCCATCTCCACCGCCAGCATCTGCGGAAAGTCGGCACGGGCTTTCGCGATGGCGTCCGGCTTGCACATGAACTGATCGCCGGTGCAGATGAGCCCGACCTTGGTCTGGTGCTTACCTTGCTCGGCAATGCAGGCCTGTGCCAGGGCGATGAGTTTTTCGTCGCAGGGGAAGGCGGCGGGCTGCTGGGCCATCTGGCCCATTTCGTAACCGAAGGCGGTCACGTCCACGTCGTGGAAGCGCATCTCGCTCGCGATGACCACGTCACCGATGTGCAGATCCTGGGCGAAGCCGCCGGCGGAACCGGTGTTGATGACGCAATCGGGAGCGAACTTCTCCAGCAGCAGGCTGGTGGCGACGCTGGCGGCGACCTTGCCGATGCCGGAGCGGGTCAGGATCACCTCTTTACCGGCCAGCTTGCCCTGATAGAACTCGCAGCCGCCCAGTTGCAGGGTGGTGGGCTCGCTCAGCTGGCTGCGCAGCAGGGCCACTTCCTGCTCCATGGCGCCGATAATACCTACTTTCATCATCTACCTCGTCTCGATGGCCGCTGGGCCGAAAAAGTTGGCGTGGATGATAGCAAAACTTGGCGGTGGCGCCGAGCATTGCGATGGCGTGGATGGGGGGTCAGGGGTAGCGTCTGGCCAGGGCGGCCAGTTCACCACTGTCTGCGAGCCGTTGCAGGGTGTTGGCGAACAGGGTCAGGCGCTCGGGGGCACTGTGGCGATGGAACAGGATGTAGAAGGGAGTCTCTTCCATCACGGTGGGGAGGATGCGGATCTTGTCGGCCAGCCCCTGTTCGCGCAAGTCGGACTCAAACCCCGGGGAGCGGTAGTAGACGAAACGGCCGCGCTTCATCAACAACTTCTCGTAGTTGGCCTGGTTGCTGATCCCGCCGCTGTCGATGATGAGGCCGCCGATGTCCTGGAGCCGGGCGATGGCACCGCTGCCATGGTTGATGAGGATGATGCCCGCCTGGCCGAGGGCCCTGACATCCTGCCAGCTGCGTATCTCGACGGGATCGTCACGGCGCACCGCCAGGTGGTAGCGCACCGTGAAGATGGCGGGGGTCAGGACGATGAAGTGATCCCGCCTGGCCGGGCTCTCTCCCACGCCGCAGATGAAGTCCAGCTGGCCGTGCTGCACCTTCTTTTCCAGCCGTCGCAGCGGCAGGAAGCGCTGATCTCCCTCAATGCGAAGGGCAGGCTCCCTCGCTTCCATGAGCCGGAAGAGATCGACGCAGATCCCGCCGACATGCCCGTCGGGGAGCGTCACGTACTTGGGGGACGACGCCTGTTGCGCGGCCGTATGAAAGACCTCGGTGGCGCCAATGGCCCTGGCGGTGAGGACAAGCAGACACAGCAGCAGGATTATCCTGAGGGTCATCCGGGCAGGCTTCCGATGGGATTCAGGCGCCGTACATCAACCAGTCAAAGGGCGCCGGGGGCTCAACATTAGGCGATTTCCCCCTCTTATTTCAAGGGGTTCGCGCTGTCGTCATCGGGCGCACGGGGCTTGAGGGGGGTGATCAGCCGAGTGCGGTGTCGAGGGTCATCATCAGGGCGAAGCCCGCCATGAGACCCAGGGTGGCGTGGGTCTGGTGGCCGTTGCGATGGGTTTCCGGGATCACCTCGTGGGAGACCACAAACAGCATGGCACCAGCCGCGAGCCCGAGGCCGATGGGGTAGGCGATGGCCATGCCGCTGGCGAGTCCGACCCCGAGCAGGGCGCCGAGCGGTTCCAGCAGGCCGCTGCCGATGGCGACCAGCACGGCCACCGGCGGGCGAAAACCGGCTGCGCACATGGCCAGCGCTACAGCCAGTCCTTCGGGAATGTCCTGCAGGGCAATGGCGGTCGTGAGGGGCAGTCCCACCGTCATGTCCCCCTGGGAGAAGCTGACCCCGATGGCCATGCCTTCGGGCAGGTTGTGCAGGGCGATGGCGAAGACGAACAGCCAGACCCGTGAGCAGCTCTCATGGCCGGGACCACAGGGGCCGGTCTTGTCGTGCTCGTGAGGGGTGAATTGATCCAGTCCCAGCATCAGCAGCACCCCGAGGGTCATGCCGGCCACCACCACGGCGGCGGCGAGGAAGCCGTCACCCGTGATCCCCTCGGCGGCCTCGAGCCCCGGCAGTAGCAGAGAGAAGGCGCTCGCCGCCAGCATCATGCCGGCGGCGAACCCCAGCATGGCATCCTCCACCCGTTGGGGAACGGCGCGCAGGAACAGGGCAGGCAGGGCGCCCAGCGCCGTGGCGGCAAAACCCGCAGCGCCGCCGATGAGGCCATAGCGTACCCCGGGCGTTATCTCCCCTGCGGCCAGCATGACGAGACTCTGCACCAGGAGCAGCAGCACGGCGACCAGGGCGAGCAGCAGCCCCAGGGCGATGAGGGGGCGATCCGCTATCTGCTCGCGCAGTTGGACAGACCAGGAAGGGGAGAGGGTCGATACGTTGTCCATAGGGCCTCTGAAGACAGGAATGGGGAGAGACGAGCGGCCATTACATAACCTGGCCCCTGCTTTGTCCATGACGGCGGACCGATTGTGGCAATCGGCTCAAGTTTTGCGTCGAGCTGGTCGCTCCTGTGCTGGCAGCCTCGTGGCGGGCACAAGGCCCGGCGTGGGGCGAGCGGGAAGCAAGGGATCCCCTCTCTTTGCTCCCATCGTCATTTCCCGTCAGGAGTCTCGGGTCACCGCTTACACGGATGTGATCATTGTGTCACTGCACATCTGCAGTCGAGGATCACCAGCCAACATGTCTTACAAGCATCTCTCCATCGGCAAGAAGATTGCCGCCGTCTTTGCGGTCATTGCCGTCATCAACGCCGTCTTCGGCCTGTTTCTCGCCACCGAACTGCGGGGCATTCGGGATCGGGTATTGAACTTCACCGACTCCACCCTGCCAAGCGTGCTCTCGGTGGACAACTTGCTCTATGACGTCTCCTATGTGCGCCGTGCCCAGTTTGCCCTGCTGATGGTGGAAGATGCCGTCGACAGGCAGGTTCGTCGCGCCCGCATCCAGGAGAGCCTGGGCAAGGTGCAGCAGGTCATGGATGCCTACGAGGCAACCGTGGTGGCCGAGCATGAACGCCAGGCCTTCAACCGCGTCAAGCAGCAGTGGCTGCAATATCTGGGGGCCGTCAACCAGGTGGATGCCCTGTTGTTCCAGGGCAGCAGGGATGAGGCCAGGGAGGCGCTGTTTCGCTCGAACGGGCTCTACACCGAGCTGGAGCTGGCGGTGCGTGCACTTGTGAAGGTGAATCTTGGCTTTGTGGAAGAGAACCGTGGCAGCCTGCTTGGCAGCGTCACCATGGTGATGACCTTTGCCGTGGTGAGCATCGCGACCCTGCTGATCTTCATGGGGGTCATGACCTGGTTCCTCACCCGCCAGATCTGCCTGCCCTTGCAAGCCGTGGTGGCCCAGGCCAATGCCATCGCCCTGGGAGATCTGACCCATCGGCTGGATCGCCAGCACATCGGGCAGGACGAACTGGGGATGCTGGCCAGCGCCTCCCTCAAGATGCAGGACAACCTGCGTGGGCTCATTGAGGAGGTGGCCGCCGCCGTGACCCAGCTGGGGGCCGCCATCGAGGAGGTGAGCGCGGTCTCCGAGCAATCATCTCAGGGGATCCAGAGCCAGCAGCAGGAGATAGCCCAGGTCGCCACCGCCATGGCCCAGATGAAGGCAACGGTAGCGGATGTGGCGGGCAACACCGAGGTGGCCTCGGAGTCGGCAAGCTCTGCCAATGCCCTGGCTCGTCGCGGCAGTCAGGATGTGCAGGGGGCCCTGGATGCCATCACCCGGGTGGCTGGTGAGATGGAGCAGGCGGGCAACCTGGTGAGTGAACTGGAGAAAGAGTCCGCCCAGATCAACCTGGTGGTGGATGTCATTCGCGGCATTGCCGACCAGACCAACCTGCTGGCACTCAATGCCGCCATCGAGGCGGCCCGTGCCGGTGAGCAGGGGCGCGGCTTTGCGGTGGTGGCCGACGAGGTGCGCACCCTGGCGGGGCGTACCCAGGCCTCCACCGGCGAAATCGTCGCCATCATCGAGACCCTGCAGGCCCGTGCCAATCGGGCGAAGTCGGTGACCGGCCAGAGTTGCGAGATGATCCGCCAGTGCGTGAGCCAGAGCGAACGCACCAGCGCGGGCATTCGTCAGATTGAAGAGGCGGTGGCCCAGATAGCCGACATGGCGATCCAGATTGCCAGTGCCTGTGGCGAGCAGGATGCGGTCTCCGATGAGCTGGGCCGCAACGTGGCGCGCATCAACGACTCCTCCAACGAGGTCGCGACCGGCGCGGATCACACCGCCAAAGCCTGTCTGGAGCTGAGCCAGCTGGCGGCGGGTCTGCGCCAGAGCATGGGGCGCTTCCGTCTGGCCTGACGGTGGTTGCAGCCAATAAAAACGGGGCCCTGGGCCCTAATGCCAGTCAGTTAAGCCTGACTGGCATTGTTTTTACTAGGTTTTCTCGTCGCATACTTCTGTGGTTTGGCTTTGATGCACCTTGGGTAACTTCGTTCTCGGCGGGCGGGTAACTTGAAC
>NZ_JABERS010000085.1:0-6656 GCF_013168745.1 Aeromonas sp. TW 6
GATCTGCTGTCGCCAAAAATCAGCACGTTCTTGAGTGGTCATAGTGAAAATCCAGCGAAGAGGTAATGGATTTCAAGTGTGACGAGCTGATTTTGGGAAAAAAAGATGCCGATTCAAGGGCGCTTACGGCGAAGGTAAGTTGATGACTCATGATGAACCCTGTTCCATGGCTCCAGATGACAAACATGATCTCATATCAGGAACTTGTTCGCACCTTCCCTAGTAAGTACCCCCCGGCAAAGCCGGGAGATTACCTAAGTTACCGAACACAAAAATATGCTTCTGTAATTAATTGTACTGAAAGGGATGAAAATTCAGCTTTGTTATAAAAGGTAGTTATTTACATCATCTATAAATACCATTGAAAATGAGATAATTATCCATCGATACCAATGACTTCTATCTGTTTAATATCAACAACAGCCTTTTTATCTGGCGTAAGTGAATATAGAGGCTCTACTAACAGGCGGATAGAAATACCGTTACCGATAATACCAGGGGTGAAGTAATCAAAACAACGTGAACTCTCACCATCAATCACTGAGGAAATCTCATGCAAAACAGATTGATTACTATCATAAATTGAAATAATGACCTTCAATGGAACTGTGTCTGTTATTGCTGCGGTTATTGAGAAAAAAAAGGCAGCCATTACGGGAATGTTCACATCATTCCAGACAACGGACGTTGCATTGTCGCCTGCAGCTAAAGCATGAATTCTTAGCGTTTTTTGATTAATTAACCTGCTCCAATGGTTGTCATTAGATATCAGAGAGTAATAATAACCCTGCTTTCTAGGCTCATCAATATATGATAAGCCAGGCTGAAGCTTCTGTGGGAGCACTAATCTCATCCCTAGGTCGCTATTTTCTTTTCGAGCAGCAAGTGAGTAATTAGCCAAATGTTGAAGACACTGAAAATCGCTATTATTTAACTCAATCAAAGCATCGCTCAGCAATTTATCAATCTTGTCAGGAGAAATTTCAATATTACGATTATAGAGAACTCTTTGTGCCTTTCGACCAAAATCTTGCCCTTCTAGCACCGAGTGATAAATTAAATTATCGACTGGCTTTTGTATTAGAGCTTTTCTGGATATTGGTATGAAAATATTAAATGTTTCTGGGAAACTATATACACGTTCAATTTTATTTATGTTTGAACAACTAAACCCACCCTGCATTAAACAACTGGCAACGAAACCTTCGTCATTCGGACAGTCGTTGCTGACATCAGAGTTAGAGAGAATTGTTGATATTTTTTTACGCTCATGATACAGATAGTTCACTGCTCTTTTGGATAAACGTACAATCGGAAAAATACACCCATAAACTTCAGGTATGAATTTTATAATATGTTTTGCCCAGAACCAGTCTGACGGTCTTTTCGAAAATTCAGGCGCCAACATGTCAAAAGACAAGCCATCAAAACATTCAAAAAAATCTGAAAGATTCTCATAATTAAAATAAATATCAGGTTCAATCACCCAGTAGTTTTCAAAGTCTTTAAAATATTCTGCAGCAATATAGAAATTATAATCACCACACCGCCAACCAACTTGATTAGGAATAGCTAAACCCAATTTATTTAAAGTGTTCTTATTGTACCCAACTTTATTATACCGTGATGGAACAGGTACTTCTCTAAGCGTTTCGTCAACAACTAAGCAGACCTGTTTGTCGGTTTCTTTAATTATTCTGTCTAGTAAGTCTTCGACCACTTGGTTAAAGAAATGGGTTCTTATAATAATTAAGTCGCCGCTGCCAACAACATTGCTATCGCGCATAAATAAATCTCTGCATGAAACATCAGTTTATAAACAAAGTATCGTTCTATCGACAGAATAAAATGAGAGCTACTTATTAACTGCTTGAGTAAATATAAACTAAAATAAAATCTAAAACGTTATTAGTAAAGGTACCTACAAACCATGTGCCTGTACCTGTTGAAATTAAATTTTAGCTTTATTGTAAGGGGTACTTATCCGTACCCTTCTCAGTTTAAAAATACAAATGAAAAATGTCTAATAAAATGACGCTTTTAATGTCCTGCCAATTCTCTTAAGTATGAAACATATTTAATCTTATTACCATCTAAAAAGTCAACATATTTTTTTGCTAACATTGTTCTGTTTTCATCAAAATCATTTTCGTTAAATTTAAATAGCTCATGCAAATATTCTCTATCTACACCGTTTGAAACTTTTGACGCCTCAATGAAGGGGATCATCATTGTCTCACATAATTCTTTCGTTCTTGAGTCGTGAACGATACAAACCGCGGGTATACCCATTTGTAACGCAAGCATTACGCCATGGATTCTGACACCAATAACAAAATCAAATCTACGAAGATGCTCCATCCAAGCAGGTGCAGAGAAGAAGCTGATAGCATGATCTATTCGCCATTCATTGAACTCATTCAATTCCATATTTGGTTTGCTATAGTCACGCATTTCGGTGAAATGACTCTCATATGTATTCAAAACCTCCCCACGACCAAATGAAACCATCGGCATCGGACTTTGAATAATATAGTCATGATTGTGAGTTAAAAGGTTGGCCAATGATGCCTCAAGTTTTCCTAAATGCATCCATTTATAGTGGCCAGCAGTTACTGCAATTCTTTTGAAACTTTTTTCTGAGTTCTTTTTAATTAAAGAACCAAGGTTTTTACTATCATTTAAAAATAATGTCGGGCAGCCCAATACGGTTGCACGCTCTGCTAATCCATACTTTTCTAATGCAGAAAGAGTAAATGCACCACGTACTCCAATATTAGGTCCATCACCAGGGGCTCGATCCATCACAATTTTAAGCCAGCGTAAAGTACCTTCAGGTATTTCGACAGTGCCGCCAATATCTGCCTGCGCACCTAGGCCAACTCCGACCAATCGTGAATCATGTTTTTCAATTAAATCAGCGAAATATCCTAAGTCGGCATGTTTACCTAACTGATTTGCGAGCGTTAGAATGCCTGTGTAATTTTTATTAAAATATGCGGATGTTTGCTCTAACCATGATTTGGTGGGGATATTCCCTCCAAGATGGCGGGAGAGTGCATAGCAAAATGCTAAGTTTCCAGTATTACCACCCACCGCAATATCGAGTTGCTGCTCGTTCATCATTGGTGCATTTTCTATTGAGTTCTGCAGACCATATATAAATGTATTGCTCACATAATACTCCTGTTTTAAAATAACTCTGTGTTGATCTTATTCAAATTCGAAGTGTGTCATGCCAGCGCGCAAGCAAGAATTGCGAGCACTTTACTAAGTTTTATCTGAAATTGGATGATGCTGATTCTCGTCATAATAAAATGAATCAGCTAGCAAGAAAGTAATTGCAGATGCTGCTCTGCACATTGGCCATAGGTTAGGGGACGATTTATATTGGATACGACAAGGTCAAATAGTGAGCTGATGTCTTCACGTGCAAACATCTTTCGCCATTCCAGCCGATTACCCGCTGAAATGGTCATACCATCAACATTATGCTCAATTTTCTCAGCCATACCGCCAATATCAGAGACCAGTAACGGGCGGCCACAGACTTTTGCTTCCTGTATCACCATTGGCGAGTTTTCCCACCAAATCGATGGCACTATGACCCAATCAACTCCCGCCATGCGGGCTCGTAACTCATGAGGTTGATAGGGGCCTACCCACTGTACCACCCCTTCTTTCATCAATGGCCCGCGCAACGCTTCAATTTTTTGCTGGAACTCGGCAGATTGATATTCAAGGTTTGCACCATGAACTTCTAGTACGACGTTCTTGCGCTCATCCTCTGGCATCAGGGTTAATGCCTCCAGCAGCACATCCAGCCCTTTGTAGGGATTTATCTGACCAAAAAAGCCGAAGCGGTTGCGACTCTCCCCCTCGGCCAGCGGGCGAGGGGGAATCGCAGGTTCAGCTGATTGGCCATTTTCAATTACCACAATGTTTTCGGCGGGCAAGCCCCAGTCAATATAACGCTGGCGAAGGAATTCTGACGGCGACACAAATTGATCGACCAATGCGAAGTGTTTCATAAAGGTATGCTTGCGCATCCAGAACTCTTCGGGAGTCCGATGAGGGAAGCAGCGGTGACACTCATCATAACTTTCTCTGCTACAGAGCTTGAAATCACCGGTTTTAATCATCTGACCGTTGTTGCTGCAAATCGCCATGTACTCATGCAAGGTCATGACGATGCGGATATCGGGGTCAACTTGCTTGATGATCCGGAAGAACTCAAGCCCCATATGGGCATAGTGATGGACATGCACCATGGTCGGCTTCAATGCCCGGATGAGATCGGCAAACCAGGTGCTCAGGCTCTCTTGATGAACGGCCTTCATCATATGCCAATCATGTACCGCTTGTTCCCATAGATATTCGTTGGGTCTGCGCAAGGTGATCGCACCGGTGGCGCCACGTCCGCGATCGGCTCGACCAAGATACCAGGCGTCTTCCACGCCTTGGTGCTGTTGATAAGCCTTGAACAGGTTGTAAGCCGCAATCTCGCCACCACCCAGACTGAAATCCGGATGAGCATGGGCCATCACCAAAATACGTTGCTTCTTCATAATGTTCAGATCGCCTTTACCAATTTCTTTGAAAGTTTACGGCTCTTGTCACTCTCTGCGAGCAGCGCTTGCCAGCGGATCTGGTGACGTGTTGCGTTCAAGATGACAATCTTGGTTCTAAAGTCACCTTCACCGAGAAGTTTGAAAGATTGCCGTTCGAGATGAGTCAACTCAACCGTCGGCAAATAACCGATAGTAAAGCCGGCTGTTCGTAATTTCAGGCAGAGATCAGAATCCTCAAAATCACCGATGAGGTAACCAGTATCCCAACCACCTACGGCATCAAAATCCCGTCGCCGCAACATCATACAAGCCCCGGTCACTGCGGGAACCGTCGTCAAGGTTTGGTGCGGGTCGAGAGCAGGATCCAAGCCCATATAGGGGTGGTGATTTACCCAAATGCCCAACTCTTCGCGGCGTAGGAATGCCATTCCGGCATGTTGCATGCCACCGTCGGCAAAGAGTAAGCGTGGAGTAATCACGCCCAATCCTGGTTGACTCTGGAGTGTCATCATCAAGCTTTCGACCCAACCAGCCTTGCGAGGAAACGCATCGCTATTGAGGAACAGGAGATATTCCCCTGTTGCTTGACTTGCGCCCAGATTATTGGCACCAGAGAACCCCCGGTTAACACTGCCCCATACCCACTTGAAGGGAATGTGATAAATGCGGTAAAGCCTTTCAGCTTGGCTAGTGAAGTCATCAACCAGATTAGGGTCATCCAATACATAGATAAGCTCGACATGACGGTTAAACCATGTATCTTCGGCAAACTCCATCAATTGATGCTCAACAAAATCTGTTCTGCCATATAAGGGAACAATGATGCTCACCTTTGGCCGGGTCACTGGTGAACCCAATGCCCGGACATACACGGGCAGGTCTGGCCACTGAGCCTGCGCATGTGACAGCAGTCGACTTAATAGAGGGCTGTCGACCTTGGCAAATCGTTCATGCAGCATTGCAAGGGGAGTATGAATGGATGCAAGCCATTGCGCAGCTTCTACCGGGTTATTTGACAGTGATGTGCACACCAATGTTGCCAGCACATGCACACCCTCTTCACCAAGTGCTTTCAATTGAAGTCGTTGGCCTGGGTGGATACCACTGACATGGCAGATAAACCCGCTATTTATTACAGGGTAATCGACCTGATGGGAAATGGCTTGTCTTACATCGACCCGATCATATCTGAAGGCATTCTCAATTGAATGTATATTTCCCGCTTCATCCTCTAGCCAAGTGGGGACATTTTTTGCGATTGCAAACCACCCGATAACGCATCCTTCATGATTATTTTCACAGGCAACGACTGCTTCAAAATGTGCTCTGGCAAACAGGCATGGCCTTTGGGCGCAGGGCGCGTTTGCTATCAACTTTGAAAATGCTGGGTGGCTTGGATCGATGGCATCAAATTGCAGGATCATCCCAAACTGAATGGCGACTTCATCTAACTTGGCCGGTACATGCTCCTCAAATTTGATGCTAAACAATTCTGCAGGAACCGCGCCCAGTGATGGGGCGATGCCAATGCAGATCACTCCTTTGGACTTCTGAATATCGAGTTGAATGGAAAACCCGTATTTTACCCCGGCGGCAAGGTTCAGGCTTTCAGCGACATCAGGTCTCTCATGCCGCTGCAGCTCTGTAATGACAGCCTTTCCGGAAACATGGAATATGGCACTTTCTTGACTGCACCAGCCAATAATGATGGCCCGGGTGCCATCATGTATTGCCTGTTCAACTTTAATCAGGAGCATACTGTCATCACTGGTATGCACTTTTATTGGATTGACTTGTACACCATCTATATTTAGCGTGTCAATTATTTCTGGATTATAAAAACCAAATCTTTCCTTCATCATATATCAGCCTTGAAATATTAGGTTGTAGGCATTTTTATAAGGGCTGTTCATGACTACCCAATCCCGTTTAACTGCATGAAAAAATGTATTGGTACAACTAAATAACTGATCCCAATAGTGCTACACCTTCGCTGTGCCATAGCCATTCCCCGGGAAAGGAGACACGGTATCCATGAAGTGTTTCACTCGGGCCAGCAGGTTTGCCATCCCTCTGCATTGATGA